>DASRRN010000222.1:0-11588 GCA_035695685.1 Acidobacteriaceae bacterium
GCAAGCCGGGGAGCGATCGACCCCTGCTATCCGTCGAAGATCGGGATCGCGCATGTATTCAACCTGCTCGCCACCAAGCACAATAAAAAGCCGCTTCATGCTATCTGGTTCCCGATGTACGACGTGCTCCATACGCCCCTGGTCAACCTGACGGGATCGAATGCGTGCCCCACGGTTACTGCTACGCCGGAGGTCGTGAAGGCCGCCTTCACCAAAGAGAGCGACATCTTCTCGGAGAACGGGATCGTCTATATCGATCCAATTCTCAACCTGCAGGACAAGAGAATTTGCGCCGACCAGATGATGAAGGCGTGGGGCCCGATCCTGGGGCTCTCTCGCGAAGAGAATGACCGAGCCCTGGACGCAGGATTCAAGGCTCTGCTCGATTGCGAGGCGGAAATTCGCCGCCAGGCTCGGGAGACCCTCGACCAGTTGGAGCGTGAGGACCGCATCGGCATCGTGATGCTGGGGCGCGTCTACCATCATGATCCCGGCTTGAACCACGAGATTATGGAGGAGTTCCAGAAGCTCGGCTATCCCGTGTTCTCGCAGAGCACACTTCCGCTGGATGAGGATATGCTGGATCGCCTGTTTGGAGAGGAAGTGCGTGCGGGACTCATCACCCATCCCCTCGATATTCAGGATGTGTGGAAGAACCGGTATTCGACCAGCACCAATCACAAGGTCTGGGCGGCGAAGTTCACTGCCCGCCACCCCAACCTTGTGGCGCTTGAGGTTTCGAGCTTCAAGTGCGGGCACGACGCGCCCATCTATGGGGTAATCGAAGGCATTATCGAACAATCTGGAACGCCTTACTTCTCCTTCAAGGATCTGGATGAGAACAAGCCGTCGGGTTCCATTCGTATTCGTGTGGAGACCATCGATTATTTTCTACGCCGTTATCGCGAAGATATTATCAAGCGGCGGGCTATCGAGGGTGACATCGAAGCGCAATTGGCCGCCCTCGAACAAACCCTCCGCGGTGAAGTGGCCTTAGCGGGTGACTAGGCAAGCTTGCTGCCAGATCAGCAGTTGGCACAGGAGGGACCTGCTGTTTCTCATATCGGAGTCACAACTGCTTCTTGTTTCGGGATCTTACTGAGGAACTCCTCACCGGTCTTCAGGTGCTGGTCCACCAGCCGCGCAGGCGTGTGCGCTAGCCACTCCGCGGCGGAAATGTCCTGATAGGTCCCGATGGGGAAGACTTCCAGAAACACCAAATCCTCGGTTCCCGTATTTTCGATGTAGTGCGGACGCGACATTCTTATGTAGCCGACGTCACCCGCCTGGAAGTCGAACGTCCGCGCTTTTCCTCCTGCCTGGAAGACGGTCATGCGCGCCTTCCCGCTTACGTAGTACTGCCACTCGTCTGAAAGCGGGTGCCAATGGAGCTCCCGGAGCCCACCTGGTTTTACTCGGATAATCGCCGCGGCAATATCGGTTACGGGAAAGTTCTTTTTCTCCACGATGCGCACTTCGCCGCCCGCCCTCACTTTGCTCGGCGGCATGGTGCTCGCCCTGAACACGTAGTCGCTGTCAATGGACCCCGTACCCTCTGCAGCTGCCTGCTGCTCCTCCGCGAGCGGACGTGGCAAATCTGTGGCAAAAATAAACAGCTCTCGCTTAGGCACGTTGTCGAAAGTCGACGCGGAAACGTTAAAGTTTTTGGCCAGAACCTCTTTCGGCGTGTGCTTGAACCAATCCGTCAAAAGAAAGGTTTCGAACTCGTTAAAGTCTCCATCGTTGAAAACCAGAAGGAACCTCGCACCATCCGGACCGAGGCCCTGGATCGAGTGCGGGATGCCACCGGGAAACAACCACAGATCTCCTGCGGTCACATCATTGACAAAGCTTCGGCCGTGCGCGTCTACAGCGGTGATCCGCGCGTTGCCGTAGGTCATAAACGCCCACTCGGCGCTGGTGTGCCAGTGCAGCTCGCGAACCCCTCCCGTAACCAGCCGCATCTCCACACCGGCTAGCGTCTTCGAAATGGGCAACTCTCTCGCCGTCACCTGCCGCGTCCATCCCCCGTTCTCGATGCGCTTGTGCGCCAGTGAGAACGAATATTTGAACGGTTCGACGGTCCCGTTGTCGGTCTCCGGCGACCAGACTGAGCTGGGATTTTCCGCGTCGAGAGTGGTGTTGTTTTCTCCAGGCTGTTCTTCGTTGGGTTGAGTGTGACCAGCCGATCGTGTGGATTTTTCCTGCTGCGCGTTCGCCAGCGGTACCATTGCCGCCGCTGCCAAGGCGGCTCCACTCACCTCTAGAAACCGGCGCCGCGTTGGCACCTGCGAAGATTCCTTCGACATAGCAGAATTCCCCCTCTTTCCAGTTCGATTTAAAGTTTAGCGGTTTTGGCCTAAGGTTTTCATTGCGACGGAATTTTGGTGGGGTGGAACGCTTTCCTTCAAGAGCCGTCAGAAGTGTCCCCAGGTAGACGGGAGAAAATCGATGGCAACCGCAAAAACGCTTGATCACCAGTGAAACAGCGTTCCGTCTTCCTTGCGGTTGACCGGCAGATAGGCCCGTTGGTAGGGAAAACCCGCGGCGACGTCTTCCTTAATATCAACGCCGAGACCGGGTACATCCCCGGGATACATGAACCCATCCTTAAAAACATAGGCGTGCGGAAAGGTTTCCTCCGTCTGGGCGTTATGCAGCATGTGCTCCTGGATACCGAAATTATTGATGGCAATATCCAGATGCAGCGCCGCAGCCATGCAAACCGGCGACATGTCGCTTGCCCCGTGGCAACCCGTCTGCACGTGATAGAGAGCGGCGAAATCGGCCACCTTCTTCATCGCGGTGAGGCCGCCGCCGTGCACTACGCTCATGCGCAGATAGTCGATCAGCTGCTCCCTCACCAGTTGCTCCGCATCCCAAATGCTGTTGAAGACCTCGCCCACCGCCAGCGGGGTGGTGGTGTGTTTGCGGATGAGGCGAAAGCTATCCTGTAGTTCCGCAGCAACCGGGTCTTCCAGCCAAAACAAATGATAGGCCTCAAGCTCTTTGCCCAGGCGCGCCGCCTCGATCGGAGTGAGCCGATGGTGAACATCGTGCAGCAGATGCAGATCATCGCCCAGCGTGTTGCGCAGCGCCTCAAATAGCTTGGGAACATGGCGCAGGTATTTCTCCGTGGACCATAAGCTCTCCGAAGGCAACCCGCGTTCGGCCGGCTCGTAGTATTTCTGATCTTTCGACACGCCGTAGGTCGACTTGAGGCCGGGTACGCCACTCTGGGCGCGAATGGCGAGGTACCCCATCGCACGATACCGTTCCACCTCATCAACGGTCTCCGCGATATCGCGTCCAGTGGCATGCGCGTACACCATGACGCCGGTGCGGCTCTTGCCTCCCAGCAGGTTGTAGACCGGCACGCCGAGGGCCTTGCCTTTGATATCCCACAAGGCCATATCGATCGCCGCAATGGCCGTCATGGTTACCGGACCTCGCCGCCAGTAAGCGCCGCGGTAAAAATAATGCCATATGTCTTCGGTCTGAAAAGGATCGCGCCCAATCAGGCAGGGCACGAGATGATCTTCAAGATAACTGGCAACCGCCAGCTCGCGTCCGTTCAGTGTCGCATCCCCGAGACCGTAAATGCCCTCGTCGGTTTCAACCTTTAGTGTCACGAAGTTACGGCCCGGACTACAAACAATTACCTTAGCGCCGAGTATCTTCATTGGTTCACCCCGCTGGCCAGAAATCCGCCGTCGATGACCAGGATCTCTCCGGTCACGAAGGAAGCTGCATCGGAAACCAGGTAGATGGCGCCCCCGGTAAGTTCATCCATCGCGCCAAAGCGCTTCATGGGCGTGCGCATCTTCAACTCACGTCCGCGTGCGGTATGCAGTATCAGTTCTCCATTCAGAGCGGTGGGAAAGACTCCCGGAGCGATCGCATTGACGCAGATATTGTGGGGAGCGAGTTCAATGGCCAACGACTTGGTCAACGCGCCTACACCAGCCTTGCTGACAGCGTACGCGGCAACCTGGTTGAAGGCGACGAAGGTGGTGAGCGAGGCGATGTTCAGGATCTTTCCAAAGCCTTGGCCGACCATCGTCTTGCCAAAGATCTGGCACGATCGCCAGGTGCCGTTCAGGTTTATATCGAGAACGCTGGTCCAGTCTTCTTCAGAACATTCGAGGGTAGGTGTTTTATGGGTGATCCCAGCGGCATTGACCAGGATATCGACCTTTTTAAAGCTATCCAGAACCTTCTGCTGCAACAATTCGATGGAAGACCGATCGCGCACATCCACCGTCGCGCCCAGGGAGCGGCGTCCCAAAGCCTCTATTTCGTCGGCGACCTGGCGGGTTTCCTCCTGGCGGCGTGAGGCAGCCACGACATCTGCTCCGGCCTCTGCGATTCCCAGGGCAATTGCCTTGCCCAGGCCCGATGTACCGCCAATCACAACCGCACATTTACCGCTGAGATCAAAACGGCCAGAACCCAATGTTTACTCCAAGATGCGAACAAAGTAGGATGATCCCGCAGCTTATCACGAGGAGCCGTACCGAGGAGCGGGACAGGTGCAGGACGAGAATGTAGATCGGCGTTCTTTTCTAAAGGTTATGGGCGCCGTCGGTATGTCATCGACCCTGTTACCGGAGGCAGCGTTCGGCTTGCATCCGGCAAGCGCGCACATGGTGGAGCAGGCTGCCGGACCTGGGCCCGACGCGGGCACAAAGCCAAAATACTCCATTAAATTCGGCGTAATCGGCCTGGATCACTATCACATCATGGGGATGACCGCGGCAGTCATCCGCGGAGGCGGCGAGCTGGTCTCTTTTTATTCCAACCTGCCCAAGGCCATCGCCGATTTCCAGAAGATGTATCCCAACGCCCGGTTGGCGAAAAGCGAGGAGGAAATCCTTGACGACCCCTCACTGAAGCTGATCGCGGGCGCGCCCATTCCCCGCCTGCGTGCCCCGCTGGGCATCCGGGCCATGAAGCAGGGCAAGGATTTTCTGAGCGATAAGCCGGCCGTTACCACGCTTGAGCAACTGGCTGAAGTGCGCAAGGTCTCCGCGGAAACGGGCAAGATGTTTGCCATTATGTATTCCGAGAGGCTGGAAGTGCGCGCCGCCGTGCAGGCCGGGTATCTGATCAAGGCCGGCGCCATCGGCAAAGTAGTGCAGACGGTGAATATCGCGCCACATAAGGTAAATGACATTACTCGCCCCGATTGGTTTTGGGATCCGGCCGAATACGGCGGTATTCTCTGCGATATTGGTTCCCACCAGGCGGACCAGTTTGTTTACTACACTGGCTCGACGACTGCTGAGGTGACGGGATCGCAGATCGCCAATGTGAATCATCCCACGCACCCCAAGTTTCAGGATTTTGGCGACATGATGGTCCACGGAAACGGGGGTGCCGGCTACGTTCGGGTGGATTGGTTTACCCCCAACGGGCTTAGCGTCTGGGGCGATGGCCGACTCTTCATCCTTGGCACCGGCGGTTACATGGAGCTGCGCAAATACATCGATATCGCCGGCAAACCGGGCGGTAACCACCTGTTTATGGTGGACCAGAAGCAGGTGACGTTCATGGATTGCAGCCAGGTCGAACTACCCTTTGGACCGCAATTTGTCTCCGACATCGTCAATCGGACCCATACCGGGCAGAACCAGGAACAGGCGCTGCTGGCGGCGGAGTTAGTGCTGAAGGCACAAAGAGATGCCAGGATGTTGACCTTCACCAGCTAGAGATCGGGCGAGGAGGAACGTTGAAAGCGGAGACGCGTAGGGACTTCCTGAAGCTGTCAATGGGCGCAGCCGCTGCAATTGGCTTTCCCACCATCGTGCCTGCAAGCGTCTTTGGACAAAAGGCTCCGAGCAATCGCATCAACGTTAAAAACGACGACGATGCGAATTGCATGCTATCGCGTCCCCAACGTGCTCCCTACATCATGGACGTCTAGAAATCATTTCATGAACTCACCTGCAACTCGATCGAATTTGCGCTGGTTAGTATGTGGCCTGCTGTTTCTGGCCACGACCATCAACTATATGGACCGGACAGCACTGGGCCTGGTTGAACCCATGTTGAAGCATATACTCGGGGGCGATCAGGACCTGGCGCTTTACAACCGGCGCTACAGCGACATTGTTAACTGTTTCATCTTCGCCTATGGTGTCGGGTTTCTGCTCGCGGGGAGGGTGGTCGATCGCATCGGCGTAAAGAAGGGATATGCCTTATCGATCGGGGTTTGGGCGCTTGCTTCACTCAGCCATGTGTTAGCGCGAACTCCGTTTGGCTTCGGAATGGCTCGTTTTGCGCTGGGAATCGGAGAGTCCGGCAACTTCCCTTCGGCACTCAAAGCTACGGCCGATTGGTTTCCCGACGAGGAGCGAGCGCTTGCCACCGGCATCTTCAATTCAGGAACCAGCGCCGGCGCGTTGATCGCTCCGTTGTTGATTCCCTGGGTCGCCGTTCGCTATGGCTGGCAGGCCGCGTTCTACACCACTGGCAGCCTCGGACTGATCTGGCTAGTAGGTTGGCTGCTGTTTCCCTACGACCGGCTACATCCCAAATATGGCAATCCGGCGCCGTCTATTTCACTGACGGTCAAGCCGGCGACCTACAAGGCTCTTCTTTTCAGTCCAGGTACCTGGCGATTTGCTTTATCCAAGGGGACCACCGATGCGATTTGGTGGTTTTATCTCTTCTGGCTTCCCAAGTATTTCAATGAGCGGTTTCACGTGGACATGCGCCACCTCGGCCCGCCCCTTATCCTTGTCTACATAGGCGCCACTGTCGGCAGCATTGCCGGCGGCTGGCTGGCGGGCTTTTATATCCGCCGTGGTCACTCGGTCCGGATGGGCAGAAGATTTGCCATGCTGATCTGTGCACTTTGCGCTGTGCCGGTCGTGTTGGTTCCCTTTGTCCATCCTCTTTGGCAGGCGATCGTTTTGCTGTGTCTCGCCACTGCGGCGCACCAGGGATGGTCGTCAAATTTGCTTTCGACTCCGTCGGACATGTTCCCTTCCAGTTCCGTTGGCACCGTGGTCGGAATAGGAGGAGCGGTCGGAGCCATCGGAAGCGTACTCTTCACCTTTTTCGTGGGGATCTTGTGGACGAATTACGCCCTGCTCATTTTCCTGGCATCCGGATCCGCATATCTGCTCACCCTCTTCGCCTTTCAATGGCGGGCTCCCGCACCCCTTGCGGTCGAACGCATATCCGCGGATTAACCGTCCACAGTTTTCCCTAATCCCGTATCACCACATCAAGCCCGCCGTTCCACCGGCAAAACCCTGCATGAGGCGTCGCGACTCCCGAGAATTTAGAAATACTTTCCTCGAGTTACAAAACGTGACCGTCCATGACCGTCCAAGACTGACCACGCTAAGATGAGAAGATAACCGCAACGGTTGCTTGAAAAAACTTACGATCAGAATGGTCACTTCAGTAACCGGGAAAAGATGACCCGCTCATTGAGCTTTGTCGCAAGAAATAGGCGACGCCAAACATACCAGAACGTGGTTTGTTTATACGTCCAAGCGGACGCAGACAGACCCAGTGGGAAAGTAATCGCAAGCTACAATTCGAAATGCTGTTGACAGAGTTCCAGTCTATGCGATATACCATCTCCGCGGAACGAACGAGCTGTTTTTCCCCGGCTTGTGTGAAATCTTTTTCTACCAATGGATAGCAACACAGAACGCTACAAAGGGGCCGTAAAAGTTTCGCATTGGCCCGTTTAAGAAAACGTTTTCATCAAATCCATTTATGGCTAACACAGTTATAAAACGCATACCCAGGGTGAATGGCTGCAATCTCATTTCGTATCAAATGTCGGATTTAGGAGGCGGTTTATGTGGCGTTCTCGTGTCCTGTTGGCTACCCTCTTCAGTGCATGCGTCCTTCTGACACCCGGCACCTGGGCGCAGGAAAATGCAACCATCACCGGATCGGTGGTGGATCCCACCGGCGCGGTGATTCCAAACGTCGCAATCACTCTCACAAGCGTTGCCACTGGGCAGGCCAGAGAGTCTATGTCCAATAACTCAGGCATCTATACGTTCAATAACGTCGGCGTGGGCAACTTCAATCTGGAAGCCACAGCACCCGGATTCCAGAAATTCACCAGGACTGGTATCGTTGTCAACACCGCTCAGACTCTGAAGGAGGACGTGAACCTCACCGTCGGCAACGCAGCACAGACGGTCACCGTGCAGGCGAACGCCTTGCAGGTGCAATCGGAAACCAGCGAGCTCAGCAACCTGATCAGCGGCCAGCAGGTCACCCAGTTGGCCACCAACGGCCGCAATGTAACCGCACTTGCGGCCCTGGGCCTGGGAGTATCCAGCACCTTGCCGCTGTTTAGCGGAGTCGCTGCGCTGACCTCCGCCAATGGCATCAGCTTCAATGGCACCCGCTCGCAACACAACATCTACATGCTGGATGGGGGCGAACTGAACGATCGTGGCTGCGGCGGCTGCTTTAGTTCCCTACCCTCGATCGATGCGCTGGCCGAGTTTCAGACTCTCGACAGCAACTACTCACCCGATTACGGCATTGGCTCGGGCGGAACCATCCTCATGGTGATCAAGTCCGGCACTCATGACTTCCATGGAACCGCGTATTATTTCAACCGCAATGAAGATTACGACGCCAACAATTATTTCACCAAGCTGGCGGGCCAGGGGCGGCCCGAGTTCCGGCTGAACGAACCCGGCGGTAATATCGGCGGTCCACTCTTTATTCCCCACATTTACAACAACTCCCGGAAGAGAACATTTTTCTTTGTCAATGAAGAGTGGCGAAGGCTGATTCAAGGTAGTTCGCCGACGACTACGAACACCATCGCGGCCAACAACTTCCCCACGCCCAACGCGGCGCTGGCATACAGCGTTCCCACCGGCAACGCGGCCCCGGTGGTTCCCGTCACCAGTGATCCAGCCAAACTTTTGCTCTATAAAGCTGACGGTCTGACTGCCGGCCAACCGTTTCCAGGCAATATCATCCCGGCTAACCTGATCGACCAGAACGCTGTCCTCGAGGTGAATGCGGGCACCTTTCCCAAGCCGAACCTCGGCACCAGCCAATACATTTCTTCCATCCCTCAGACGACCTATATCCGGGAAGATGTGGTTCGCATCGACCATGCCATCAACAGTAAGCTGCAGCTGATGGGCCATTTACTCCATGAACCAGTCAGCGTGAACTTTTTCCCACCGTTATGGGGTGACAGCAGTTATCCAACCGTAGGCACGGCCATGCAAAACCCGGCCTGGTCGTCGGTTATCAAACTGACGCAAACGATTTCGCCCACCTTGCTCAACGAAACCGCCGTCCTTTATAGCGGCAACAAAATCACCCTGACTCCCATCACCGGTCCGGGTGGATCGTTTGTCCAGCCCAGCGGGTGGACAGCCACCAGCTTCTTCCCGGTGGCCAACAATGTGGGCAGCCGGTTGCCCGAGATCCAGCTACAGGGCACGCCGCTGAATACAACCTGGAGCTCGAGTTATTTCCCCTGGAAGAACGGCTATGAAGGATTCGAGTATCGGGACGATCTATCCTGGACCAAGGGACTGCACCAATTCAAGTTTGGGTTCAGCTGGTTGCACGATTACAAGAACCAACAACTGCAGTACAACACCCAGGGAACTGCAATTTTCAACTCCAGCGCATTCTCCGGCGATTCGTATATCAATTTCCTGCTTGGCGACGCCAGCACCTTTGAACAGCTCAACTATCTGTATGGCAAGCACTGGGTTAACAACAACTATGGCTTCTACCTCATGGACAACTGGCACGTCCAACCCAGGTTGACCCTCAACCTCGGCCTTCGTTTCGACGGCCTGCCACATGCTTTTGAACGGTATAACCAGTTTGCTAATTTTGTTCCGGCGGACTACAACTCTTCGCTGGGCAATCCTGTGACTGCGGCCGGCACGCTGGATCCTGCTTCGCTCACCAATTTCAACGGCACACCCTTTTATCTTAATGGCATCCAGTTAGCTGGTGTGAATGGTTTCCCCCGTGGGAATGTCCAGAACAAATACAATACATGGCAACCAAGAATCGGCTTTGCCTACGATGCCACTGGCGATGGAAAAACGGTTGTCCGGGGCGGCTTCGGAATGTTCTTTGAACGTGTTCAAGGCAACGATGTATATAACGCTGCCTTGAATCCACCCTTTGCCTACATACCCACCGCCACCAATGTCTATTTCTCCAACCCGAATACCAGCGCCTTGACTGGAGCCACCACGACTCAGACGTTTCCCTCCACCTTGACCACCCTGAAGTACAACTACGCGCCTCCGGGGACGGCAACCTACAGCTTCGGAGTGCAACGGCAGGTCGCTCCATCGGTCGTCGCGGTGGTGCAGTACGCCGGTTCTATAGGTTGGGACCAGAATGATGACCGCGGCATCAACACCTTGCCCTTGACCGATCCAAACAACCAGGCGAACCCATATGACCTTAGGGAGGGTGTCGCCGGCGGCACTCTGAACGCAAACCTGTATCGAATCTATCCTGGCTTCAGCTCCATTCTGCAAGAGGAGAACGAGACCAATTTCAGCTACAACTCGCTCCAGATAGGACTGCGCATGGAGAACCGCCGTGGGCTCACCACGGAAGTGGCGTACACCTATTCTCATGAGATCGATGAGACGAGTAACGATCTCGTCACACTCTCAAATCCGTTTAACCCGGCGTATGACCGCGGGTCGGGATTGTTCGACCGGCGCCATATCCTCAACGTAAATTACATCTACACCTTCCCATTTTTCGCCCATGGTGCGAACGCACTGGAACGCACGGTCCTGGGAGGTTGGCAGTTCTCTGGTGTGACGGGTGTGCAATCGGGAACACCCGCAGTCGATTCAGGAAATAACTTGATCCGCTACAGCACGGATGTTCTTGGACTTGGCGGCAACACAACCAACCGCCCGAACCTCGTGGGACGGATCTCCTACCCCAAGAAAGTCGGCGCCTGGTTTAACACAAGTGCTTTGGCCGCACCCGTAGCCCCTTGGAACGGCGGTCCCAACCAAGGCTTTGGCAATGCCGGAAAGGACGTCGTCGTTGGACCAGGACTCTTCAACTTCAATTGGTCCCTGTTCAAAACCATTCCGTTAACCTCCGCGGAGGGACCCTCAATTGAACTTCGCTTTGAGTCCTTCAACGTCTTCAACCACGCTGAATTTAACAACCTGGATACAAACTTAACCGACCCGAACTTCGGACAGGTGATTACCGCCTACGACCCTCGCACCCTGCAGCTGGGGGCGAAGTTCCATTTCTGAGTTTTGGCCGGCTAACTATTGGGCTCCCGGGCTCCCCTAGGGGAGCCCTCTGGAGTTTCTCTCCATGAACTTCTCCCGTGGTGGGGATGAGTTGCTGTTTAACTGTTGCATGAAGGCGGAGGCTACAGCATGATCCGTGCCAGCCCCGGACTTCAGTCCGGGGAAGCGGGTCTTTAGACCCGCGAGAACGCTTTATCTTGCAAAATACCGGGCTTTAGCCCTGGTGAGAATGCCCCAAGCTCCCCCATCAACCCCATTCGCATACCCAGTTCAAGTTCCTCTGATCCCGCCCCGAGGGGCCGGCCGCAGCTACATTTC
>DASRRN010000223.1:0-5447 GCA_035695685.1 Acidobacteriaceae bacterium
CACCCAATGTCCACCCACCCAGACATACCGTCTCCCGGTCCATCGGTAATACCCAGGCATCCAGACCCAACCTCGATGCAGAGGCGGTCCCGGGCGCTCGATAACCACCGCCGGCGGGGGCCCGCCGCGAACGATAACCTGGCCGTTTGCCGCGCCCGCGCTCAACATGATCCCGCATATGGCGATGAACACGCCTTCCTTCACTCTCATGCGACCTCCAGTAATTGCCCATGTGCGAGAACAGCTTATACGATATGGCTGCTCCCCAGCGAAGCGGACCTAACTGCCGGAGGACTCTTCGGCGTCAACACCGGGCCAGGTGGGACTGGGCACCCGTGCGCATCAGCGGCTTCGAGATGTGGAGCATCGGAGAGGACGGATTGATTGCCCAGTCCCAGGGCCATTACGACAGCGCCGCTTATCGGCGCCAGCTTGAGCATGGGCGCAACGCGAGGGAAACTAAGCTATCTCGTGATCTCTTAATCGGCCAAGACCGGCATGTTTTAGCAATTCGGTAAGCGCTCGCACTTCCACGTCAACAATGCACTGCGGCGACTCCCGGATCCGCTCCCTTTGATATTTCACCAGGTGGTCCTGAGTTATCTCGTCCAGCCGCACGGTGAGCGTCTCTCCCCATTTCTCCAGAAAATCAGCCCGGGGATCGTTCCAGACGGCGGCAGCTTCCTTGATCGTCATCGTCTTAGAAATATTCATTACTTTCAAGATCGCGCACTCCCTCCCACCGCGGAGAGCCGTTTGGCTCCCCTGCTATTGCCTATCGGCGCACCGACACGACGAAAAGCCCGAAGGGTGACTTAGCAAATGAGTGTAAAGGCATACTTAACTAAGATCAAGTACTACTCACTGAAGACCGTTAACCGAAGCAGCGGACTCTTCTTTTTTGAAGCTTTTGTGGCGCTCGTTTTCGTCCATTCAGCTCCTGAGGAACGCGCGTTTGATACCAGCGACTATGTGATCCCAAAACGTTTTCCAGGGTTGCACCGTGCCAGGTCCCGGCTGTCCACGTGATGGAACGTGGCCGTGATCTCCGTGTAAGATCCAGGAGCCCCGCTTTGAAATAGTTCCCATTGGCCAAAGGAGGGCCACGTATGAACGAACCACAGCCAGGTCACATCCTGCAGGTCGGTACCGGATTCTGGGCTTCAAAAGTGTTGTTGAGTGCGGTTGAGATGGGGCTATTCACGGAACTGGCGCAACACCCCGAGGACCTTGAAACCCTGCAGGGGCGGCTTGGCTTGCATCGGCGCTCGGCCCGCGATTTCCTCGACGCGTTGGTCGCGCTCGATTTTCTTCAACGGAGCGACGGTAAGTACTTCAACACCTCCTCCACCGATTTCTTCCTTGATAAGCGCAAGCCCTCTTACATTGGTGGCGTCCTCGAGATGGCCAACCACCGCCTGTATCCGTTCTGGGGCCACCTCACCACGGCGTTGCGCACCGGCTTGCCTCAAAACGAAGTCAAAGAGGGCGGCCCCGATCCGTTTGCGGCTCTCTATGCCGATCCCGCTCGCTTGAAGGAGTTCCTGCGAGCCATGACCGGCGTGAGCCACGGAGGAAACCTGGCCATCGCGCGCAAATTCCCATGGGACCGTTACCGCACCGCCCTCGATGTCGGTACCGCCCAGGGGGACCTGATCACCCAGGTGGCTTTGGCCAATTCGCAGATCGAGGGCGTTGGTTTTGATCTCCCGGCGGTAGCTCCCATTTTTGAAGAATATGTACAAGCCAACGGGCTCTCCTCGCGAGTAAAGTTCCAGCCTGGTAGCTTCTTCGAGCAGCCATTGCCAAAAGCCGATGTGGTGATGATGGGCCACATCCTTCACGACTGGGATCTGGAAACAAAGCGAATGCTGGTCCGCAAGGCCTGGGAAGCGTTGCCACCGGGCGGTGCTTTCATCGTCTATGAAAGCATCATTGACGACGATCGCTCCAGCAACGTCTTTGGTTTGCTGATGAGCCTGAACATGCTGATCGAGACCCCGGGCGGCTTTGACTACACCGGCAGCGACTGTACCGGTTGGATGAAAGAGGCCGGCTTCCGCGAAACCCGGGTCGAGCATCTAGTCGGACCCGACTCGATGGTCATCGGAATTAAGTAACCCTGATAGCAGTTGAGATTTACATGAAGTAACCACCCTCTCCTTTGTCATCCCGACCGGAGTGGTCAATGGGCCTGCGGCCCACCCAAGGTGATGAAAAACGGCTGTGAAGGGGACGGCCTTCAGGCCGTCCATAAGTGATCTCAAATCTTTCCGGCTTTAGCCACTGAGGGAGCGCTTTTAGCTCCTCCTTCGCCCCCTTAGGAAGATGTTTTTCGACAGAGCGTACCCGGATTTCCTGCCACGCGGCACTGGACAAAGCCGCGTGTGCGCCTTTCTCTTAAGGAAAGGCGCATGCTCCCTCCGAACTAAAGCCCCGGGGTGGTATAGCTAAAGCTGCTCGTTGATCCGAACCCGTGCCCTTCGTGCAAGAACTCTTTCTGCAGCCTGCGTAGCGGCCAGTGCATGGCCGCAGCATTTTTCACTTGACATGTACTAGTACACTAGTACAACATTTATCTGCATGAAGATTTCAGTTCCAGTCCGGCGACCTTTTGCCTTCCGCCTCGACATGCAAAGTGGCGTTCCCCTCTACCGCCAGCTCATCGACCAGGTCCAGGCCGCCATTGCCGGGGGCCTCTTGGTCCCGGGCGATCAGCTGCCCACGGTCCGTCAGGTTGCCGTCGATCTCGAGATCAACCCCAACACCGTGATGCGTGCCTATCGCGAAATGGAAATCCGCGGCATTCTCGACACCCAGCAGGGCACTGGCACCTTTGTTGCTCAGCAGACTATCGACCGCGATGCGGTCGAGCATTCCCGCGGCCTGGAGCAATTGGTCGAAGAGTTTGCTGCCAGGGCCGGCGCCGGCGGATTCAATCTTGAAGAATTGATGACCGCCCTGCGTGATCGTGTGACAGAAGGCAAGCAGGGAAGGACCCTGAAACCAAAAGGAGAAAAACGATGAGCAGCATGGGTAAAACCTTGAACGTCGATATCAGCGGGCCGGGAATCGCAGCCTTACTTGCTTGCCTGGCCGCCGGCCTTGCGGTGAGTAGACTGGTTCATTCGCCAGCGCCGCTCCTGGTCGGCATCGCTGTCGGCATCTACCTCATGTTCTCGATCAAGGTCGTGCAGCAGTGGCAACGCGTCGCGGTTCTCCGTTTTGGCCGCTACCGTGGCCTCCGCGGACCCGGCATGTTCCTCATCGTGCCGGTGATGGACACGCTCAGCCGCTTTGTCGATCAGCGGGTCCGTGTGGCTACGGTTACCGCCGAATCCACGCTCACCCGCGACACTGTCCCGGTCAACGTGGACGCGATTATCTTCTGGCTCGTCTGGAACGCCGAAAAATCCATTCTCGAAGTCGAAGACTTTACCGACGCCGTCAACATGAGTGCCCAGACCGCTCTTCGTGAATCCATCGGACGACACGAGCTGGCGCAGATGATCACCGAGCGCGAGAGTATGGGCCAGCAACTGCAGTTGATTCTCGATGCCAAGACCAATCCCTGGGGCATCACCATCCAGTCGGTTGAGATTCGGGATGTCCGTATTCCCCAGGCGCTGGAAAACGCAATGTCCCAGCAGGCGCAGGCGGAACGCGAACGCCAGGCTCGACTGATTCTCGGGGACGCCGAAACCCAGGTCTCCATCAAGTTTGCCGAGGCAGCCAGAACCTACGGCGACAATCCCGGAGCCCTGCACTTACGCGCGATGAACATGCTCTACGAGGCAATGAAAGAGAAGGGAGCCATGGTCATCGTCCCCTCAACCGCTGTCGAAACGATGGGCCTCGGCGGAACCCTCGCCACCGCGGCGATTGGTCGCGAGCGTTAGAGCGGTTTAAAAATTACTGTGACCCGACAAAAGACCGCGAGGAGTGGTTTTCCTTGGGAGAAAACCACGAAAAGGTCCTTTGCTTCGGTCTACACCAATTGTTAAACCGCGTTAGCCGGTCCATCAGAAACGGAGTGAATTCACCATGAAAAGCCTTAAGAAATACCTCGTCGTTGCATCCCTGCTGGCCGGCTCGATCGCCGTCTATGGGCAGACTTCCCTGATCGGCAAGTGGCACGGCACGGACAACAATCTTCCCATCATCGATCTGAACATCGAACAGAACGCTGGCCAAGCCACTGGAAGTGCCATTTTCTACATGATCAAACGAAACTCTGACGGTGGCAATCCGTATGTGGGCGGCCAGGCGAGTGGCCCCATGGAGAACTTGAAGTACGCACCAGAAAAGCTGACCTTCGATATGCACCGCAAAGACGGCTCGCTCTTAAGCTTCCGTGTAGAACAAGTCGACGCCACCCACGCAAAGCTATTCCGCACCAGCGACGATGCCCCGGAAGGCACAGGCTTCCCGCTCATCCGCGTAAACCCATGACTTGCGTTCCTCACATCAGGCCCTGCTTGCTGAGGCTTGTGCCGCAAATGGTCTACAGACGGGGGGCACGCGTCGAACCGGGCCCCCCGGATCAGTGCTTTGCCAGTTCCGCTTCGACCGCCTTCACCAGGGCCGGATCATCGGGCGTGGTGTTCGGAGAAAAGCGGGCAGTCACCTTGCCGCTCCGGTCAACCAGGAACTTCTCGAAATTCCACAGAATTTCCGGCTCATCATTCGGTTCGATCCCGTGGCCTTTCAACTTTTCGCTGAATGGAACGTCGGATGTGCTGGTGGCTTTTGGTTGGGCCGCGATAAGTTCCTTATATAACGGGTGCTTTCCCTCTCCCACGACGGTGATCTTTTCAAACAGAGGAAAGTCGACGCCAAAATTACTGGTGCAAAAGCTTTCGATTTCGGCATTGGTGCCAGGTTCCTGGGCTCTGAAATCGTTGGCAGGAAAGCCGGCGACCACAAGACCACGATCGCGGTAGTCACGATAAAGCTTTTCCAGACCTTCGTACTGCTTGGTAAGTCCACATTTTGAAGCTACATTGACGACGAGGAGGACTTTTCCGCTGTACTCGCCAAGGTTGGTGTCTTCGCCGGTGATGCGGCGCACAGGAATATTCTGAATGGGAGTGCTCATGCATCCAATTGTAGCGGGATAGGCAGGCCAATCAAGGGCTCCGAATGATTTTCTCGACTGGAAGCGGCCTTTTCAATGGACTAGAATTCGGCTGGTTCGTCCCCCGGTTCGTCTCCCCGGTTCGTTTCCCCGGTTCGTTTCTTGGAGCGCGTCCCTTGGAGTATATGACCCAGCCGTTCATGGTTCGTAACAGGTTTCTGTTGGCAGCAGCCCTTCTCGGGGTTTTCCTGGGGTTTACCCCCATGCGCCCGCTGAGAGCCCAGACAGCTGTCGAGCAGCTGAAGGCAAACTTCGAAAATCCACCGGACGACACCAGGCCCATGATGCGCTGGTGGTGGTTCGGTCTGGC
>DASRRN010000224.1:0-2103 GCA_035695685.1 Acidobacteriaceae bacterium
CACGGATGAAAGGTGCTCCCTCACGTGCTCCATCTTCCGGATGCTTCAGAGCACATTCCCACTCCATGACCGCCCAACCGGGAAAATCATACTGGGCCAGCTTGCTGAAGATGCCGCCGAAGTCGACCTGTCCGTCGCCCAAGGAGCGAAAACGTCCCGGACGATCGATCCAATCCTGATAGCCGCCATAGACGCCCGATCTTCCACCAGGATTGAATTCCGCATCCTTCACGTGGAAGGCGTGAATGCGCTCATGGTAGATGTCGATGAAGGCGAGGTAGTCGAGTTGCTGAAGCACGAAGTGGCTGGGATCGAACAAAATGTTTGCCCGCTTGTGGTCCCCGACGGCAGCCAGAAAGCGCTCGAAGGTGACTCCGTCGTGCAGGTCTTCTCCAGGATGGATTTCAAAGCACAGGTCCACGCCTGACTCTTCGAATGCATCAAGGATCGGCTTCCACCGCCGCGCTAATTCCCCGAAGGCTTCCCCGATCAAACCCGCAGGGCGCTGTGGCCAAGGATACATATATGGCCACGCCAGCGCTCCCGAAAAAGTAGCGTGCGCGGTGAGCTTGAGATTCCGACTGGCCTTTGCTCCCATGAGCAATTGATTGGTTGCCCATTCCTGCCGTGCCTTCGAGTTGCCCGCCACTTCCGCTGGGGCAAAGGCATCGAATTGGAGATCGTAAGCAGGATGCACCGCCACCAACTGCCCCTGCAAATGAGTGGAGAGCTCGGTCAACTGCAAGCCCTGACCGTTCAGCATACCGAGTATCTGGTCGCAATAAGGCTGGCTCTCTGCGGCCTGTTTCAGGTCGAAAAGCCGCTGATCCCAGGAGGGGATCTGTATGCCCTTGAAGCCCAATCCCGCGGCCCACCTGGCGATGTCTTCCAAGTTATTGAAAGGCTTCTGGTCAGCAGCGAACTGGGCCAGGAAGATTGCCGGGCCCTTAACAGTTTTCATAGTGGACACTCACTCATTTCAAAGAAACTCATTGGGGCAGGCCGACCCAGCCGGCGCGGCTATTGGTCACGGCTCGCTCGACAAAGGACATGCTGCGCACGCCCTCGCGAATGCCAGGCACCAGGTCGCTCAATTGCGCAGACGGATCGCCGAACCGCGCGCGAACCGCGTTCGCGAAGTCGCGATAGATATTAGCAAATGCTTCTATCAAACCCTCAGGATGGCCCATGGGCAGCCGGAACTCGGCGCGCGTCGAGGGCGACAGGTAGTCCCCGGCCGCATGCAGGGTTTGACTCGGCTTCCCTGTCCAGTTCAGATGCAAGTAATTGGGATTCTCCTGCCACCAGTGGAGTCCGCCCTGTTCACCGTAGAGATGAAGCTGCAGATCGTTGCGATCGCCGGCGGCGATCTGGGAGACAAACAACACTCCCGGCGCCCCGTTGTCGAGCTTAAGCAGGACGTTGCAGTCATCGTCCAACTTCCGGCCGGCGACCACCGAGGAAAGGTCGGCGCAAATCTCCACTACCTCGCGGCCGCTCACGTACTCGAGCAGGTTGAATGCGTGCACGCCGATGTCGCCAATGGCTCCGCCCAGGCCCGACTGCGCCGGGTCCGATCGCCACACGGCCTGCTTGTGACCGGTGGTCTCGAGCGTGCTGCTTAACCAGCCTTGCGAGTATTGCACCACAGCCTTGCGAATCTTGCCCAGTTCCCCGCCTCGAGCCATGCGGCGTGCCTCGCGTACCAAGGGGTAGCCGGTGTAGGTAAAGGTCAACCCATAAAGCAGTCCGGTCCGCTTGACCACCGCCTCCAAGGTCTGCGCCTCTTTGAGAGTGGCCGTTGCCGGCTTGTCGCTCATCACGTGGAAACCATGTTCCAGGGCGGCAACGGCGACCGGGAGATGGACATGATTGGGGGTGACGATGCAGACAAAGTCGATCGGGTCTTTCCGCTTCCTCTCCTGCTCCATCATTTCTTCATAATTCGCGTAAGCGCGGTCGGGGCTTATGCGATAGGTCACACCGGCTTGCCGCGATCGTTCGGCATCCTGACTAAACGCTCCAGCTACCAGTTCGATGGCCCCATCCAACTCGGCCGCCATGCGATGTACGGGACCAATGAAGGATCCCGCGCCACCACCC
>DASRRN010000225.1:0-4470 GCA_035695685.1 Acidobacteriaceae bacterium
GAGAGCCTGTGACTTTTTCGATCTTTTCGTGTTTTTTGCCCCCGACCAGATGTTTTTCAGTCCCCTGCAGAAAGGCGTCATCCTGAGCGAAGCGCCTCGCAGATCTATTGCATAACAGAGGGTTTTATGGCGCGGAGTCGAAGGACCCCGGCGATGCTTATCTTGCCTATGCCGTTCGGAGCTTTTCAACCACCGAAGCCCGCGTACAGGATCTTGCTGCGGTACCCACCTGATGGGCACGGGTACATCTTTTCATGCGCAACCTTCCCACGTGCCCTCCTTATGTTGCATGACGCGCAGAGACAGGTTGCTGGTGACGTCAATGTAAAGCGTGCCTGTATGGCTGCCGAGAATGTAGATGTAGCTGCCGGACAGGGCAAGATGCTAGCAGTTCTTGTTCTCGGCCCCAGGGAAAGACCGTGGCGGGTCCGCCCGGTGCGGGCTTCGGTGGTTGAAAAGCTCCGAACGGCATAGGCAAGATAAGCATCCTCGGGGTTCCCTCGGCCATGCTCGGGACAGGCTCTTCGACTCCGCGCCATCCAGCGCGGTGTCCCGCGATAAATCTGTGAAGCGCTCCGCTTCAGAGGCTGTGACCTTTTTTAATTTCCCTTGTAGTCTGTGGCCGGAAAGCTCCGAAGAGCACCTGCCAGCAAGCATCGCCGGGGTCCTTCGACTCCGCGCCATAAAACCCTCTGTTATGCAATAGATCTGCGAGGCGCTTCGCTCAGGATGACGCCATTCTGCAGGGGACTGAAAAACATCTGGTCGGGTGCAAAAAACACGAGAAGATCGAAAAAGTCACAGGCTCTCAGGATGACGATTTGTGGGAGTTTTGAAGGAAAACATTCCAAACAAGTTAGCGCTTATGGGACTACGTCCTGGGCTAACAGCTAAGCTCAACCGTCCCTGCGGGACTGAATGCAAATTCGCGGTTCTCACGCAGACTGTAAAGGCCCTGGGGTAAGTTCTTCCGTTCGTTTCGGTAGAACCAACCGCTCCGCATCCCGTCAACCTAATGTGGAGCGGTAGCAGGCGGCGCACTCTGCTGCGGCTGTTGGCCATTAGCCGGCGCGTTGTTGGGTTGGGGCTGCCCGGTATTGTTGGTCACATCCTGCCCCTGAAAGATCAGCTTGACGGTAGAACGGAACTGCTTGTAGTCGGTGTAGCGCACAATCTGCCGGATGTGCACATCCTGGCTCATGTACCCACTCCCACCGGAAAAATGGAGCTCGGCATCAGCCTTGGTGTACACAGGAAACCAATACTTGCCATCTACCTGTTCCCGGTAAGTGGTAAACGGTGGTGACAGATCCTCGTGGCCTTTGCGCATGTCGTCCGGAACATTCTTGGCGCTGGTGATCACAATTTGTAGATCCTTCTGGTCCACCCAGATGCGTCCTTTTAAGTAGCGCTTGCCCTTCTCCATGACCTTCGGCGCCACATCAAACACGTAGCAATCTACCTCGTCCACCTTTTGCCGGCCCACGTAGGTCAGGTTGTATTGCCCAACATCCTCAGTGGTCAAAACGAATGGTAAGCGCTGCTCAATATCGGAAACATCGGCCGGGCTCATCGTAATGCGCTCCAGCGTGTTCGCTGGAGCGAACGTCACATGCTCAGATTTGCGGCCGTTGGTGTCGAACGTGATCTGCACTACTTGGCGGTACTCCCCATCCACCTTGCCATCATCGTTGATGGTTTGTATGCGCACGTCACGTTGATAGGTGTAATTGTCCAGGGCGTGGCGGAACTCAGTTTCCTTCGCCGCAAACTGTTTCACAATCTCATCCGGCGGAGTGGCCGGAGCGCTGGTATCGATCGGCCCGAAGCCCGAGTCGGGCTGGTTTACGTTCTGGGCCAGCAACGGCAGCGCCGGAATAGGCACAAGCGCCAATAAAATCAGCAACTTCGCTATACCTTTACTCACCAGCTCGCCTCCCATCGTGTCCCTCTAACCATTATGCGCCTGAACCAAGACTATCTCTTAATAGACGCAAGCCGCCCCCAACTCGGCTACCGCCTATCGGGCCTCCTCGCCCAGAACGACCCGCAGCCGCCCTTGAGCCTCGTCCAGCCGCCGCATGGCCTGCTCCCGCGGAATGTCCAGCTTGTGCATTACGATCGCGACCCGCACTGCGCCTGCCTGCGAAAGCAGTGCTGCGGCCTTCTCTTCGTTCACTCCGGTTGCAGCGGCAATGATCCGAATCGCCCGATCCTTCAGTTTCTCGTTGGTCGGCTGCACGTTGACCATCAGGTTGCCGTACACCAGCCCGGTGCGGACCATCGCGCCGGTGCTCAACATATTCAGCACCAGCTTGGTAGCCGTGCCCGCGCGCATGCGTGTGGACCCCGTAATCACTTCCGGCCCTACCGCCGGCGTGATCGCGATCTTGGCCTGGCACTCCACTTCGGAGCCCGGCACGCAGCTCAACCCCACGGTCAGCGCACCCAGGTGGTTGGCGTACGCCATCGCTCCAAGTACATAGGGGGTGCGTCCGCTGGCGGCGATCCCGACCAGTGTGTCCCCAGCCTTGAGGCCGTAGGCCTTCAAATCCTCCGCCCCCTGCTTCGCATCGTCTTCCGCGCCCTCGATCGAATGCCGCAGGGCATAGTCGCCGCCGGCAATCAGGCCCACCACCAACCCAGGATCTACATTGAAGGTTGGCGGGCACTCCGAAGCATCCAGCACGCCCAGCCGTCCTGAAGTGCCGGCGCCGGTATAGAACAATCGCCCACCCTGCTGCAGGCGCCCTGCAATACCATCGACGGCCTGCGCAATGCGGCCCAGTTCAGCGTGAACTGCATCGGCCACGGACCGATCTGCCGCGTTAATAACCTCCAGCATTTCCCGCGTAGAAAGCTGGTCGATATGGGTTGAATCGGGGTGGCGCGTCTCAGTCAGCAGGTGCTCAAACTTCATCATTAGCAACCATAGCAAATCATCTCAGAGATGCTACCCTTTGCCCCAGGGATCGTGAATGGACACCGCCTCTCAAGCCGCGCCACCCTTGTCGCGTCACCCGCGGCTGCCCCAGATTCTCGAACAGAACTGGCAGGCAGAGATGGCCGGCCACTACACCTATCGCGCGCTCGCCCAGAGAGAGCGTGAGCCGGGCCGCAGGCAAACGCTCGAAAACATGGCCCTTGCGGAAAAGGAGCACGCCGCGCTGTGGGCAGGCCGCTTGCGGGAACTCGGCGAACCGCAGCCGGTCTACCGGGGCAAGCCGGCCGGCGATGCCGACAGCCTCAAGAATCGCATCGGTGGCGACGATCTGGCCTTACGCCGCCTGGAAATCGACGAGAGTCGCGATATTGCCAAATACAGCCAGCAGCTCAAGGCGCTCGGCGATGCGCCCAGTCTGGCCATCCTCGAGCGGGTGATCGAGGAGGAGCAGGACCACTATCGCGAACTCAGCAGCCTGATTCGCCGCTTTCCTCCCCGCCCTGGCGTTCGAACAACCGGGCTAAATCCAAAAGCGCTCCTGGAGCAGCTGTTGGCAAAGCGCAACCAGGGCCGATCGCACACTGCCGGATGGATCGGCGACGCCATCTACGGCGTGAACGACGGACTGGGATCCATCTTCGGCATCGTCTCAGGAGTGTCGGGCGCGACCTTGGGCAATAGCAAATACGTCCTGCTCTCGGGCATCGCCGGCATGATCGCCAGCGCCCTCTCCATGGGTTCCGGCGCTTATCTCGCGGCCAAGAGCGAGCGCGAGATCTACGAGGCGGAGCTGGCTCGCGAACGGGAAGCCATCACCATGAACGGCGCCGAAGCGCGCGAGTTGCTATCTCTTTACTACCAGGTCAAGGGCCTTCCGGAGCAGGACGCTGACCACATGGTTGAGCACATCGCGAGCGACCCCGACCAGATGCTGCGGGCGCTCGCTGCCGAGCGCCTCAACACCACCCAAGAAGCTCTCAGCAATCCCCTCACCTCCGCTACGTCGGGAGCGCTCTCGACCGCAGCCGGGGCATTTATACCGATTGTCCCGTTCTTCTTTCTCAGCGGCTACAGTGCCGTCATCATTTCGGCCGTAGTTTCGCTGCTGGCGCACTTTGCCGTGGGTGCGGCCAAATCCCTGGTCACCGTGCGTTCCTGGTGGAGCAGCGGGTTCGAGATGACGTTGGTAGGAGCAGTGGAAGGCGTCGTAACCTACGTCATCGGTCTGGGTCTCGGCCGTCTGGGCGCATAACAGTTCGCGGAAAAACCGAATGGAACTGAGCGGGTAGGTGCGTACTGGTAGGTTCGGGCTTCCGAGGGTGTGTGAAAAATCGGGGTTTAGGAATTTAGTCCCGAAGGGACGGCTGAACTTAGCCCAGGACGTTAGTGGAGTGCACCCCTAAAATGAGACACGCTTGAAAGTCCCAAGCTGCAGGGAATGGAGGGTGTGTGATGGGCAATCGTCGATGGAGTTTGGCCGAAAAGCGAGCGGCCGTGGAACGGATGAAGAGCTGCGGTCACGACAA
>DASRRN010000226.1:0-7978 GCA_035695685.1 Acidobacteriaceae bacterium
ACGGGCTTCACAGGCTGCGGAAAAAGTCGGTGCTAGGGTAGGCAGGGGATTTATCCCCGGCGCAAACGCAATCGCGGGCTAAAGAGTCTGCGAGAGAACTGGAGAAGAAACCGCAGATCTCTCCACTCCGCTACGCTCCGGTCGAGATGACAAATTTGTTTACGAGGTTCGGACGGTTTCTCCATGGAAAAGGGGAGGCATCTTCCAGCGACAAATTTGTCATCTCGACCGGAGCGTAGCGGAGTGGAGAGATCTGCGGTTTCTTCTCCAGTTCTCTCGCAAACTCTTTGGCCCCTGGGGGCATGCTTTCCTCCCCCGTCAGACTTTTTCCGCAGCCTGTTCAGCCCGTACCTAAACCCAGCAAAATCATTTGGCCTTTAGGCCCAGGGGTACGCGGAACCAAAAGCCGACATCGTGGATATGGGTAAAAACTCTTCCATCGCTAGAAGTTTCTCTGCTGTGTCATTGCAGCATAGCTGGTTAGCCCGCAACACTTTGCCGTCCCCGATCATCGGCTCACTCAAGACTGATCATTCCCGATTCCACCATGACCTGCCAAGAACCCCGGTAGACATCACTGGTGGCGCTCAAATTTCCCTCCTATGACGGTCGCATTTATGATGCACAAGGCACAATCTGAACCTCTTCGCAGGATCTTGCGCGAACACGTTGCGCCGTTAACTTTAGGAGAGACAAAATGCGAGTTGGAATACTGACTGGCGGCGGCGACTGCCCCGGACTGAACGCGGTAATCCGCGCAGCTGTACGCAAAGGCATCTTCCACCACAAGGACGAGTTCGTTGGCTTCATGGAAGGCTGGCGCGGCGTGGTGGAAAACAAGACCATGCCTCTGAACATCGACACCGTCTCGGGAATACTGCAGCTGGGCGGGACCATCCTTCGTACCTCGCGCACCAACCCACGCAAGATGGAAGGCGGCATAGACAAGTGTCTCGCCACTATCAAGGCCAACCGGCTCGATGCGCTCATCACCATCGGAGGAGACGACACCCAGGGCGTTGCCAATGCGCTGGTGCAAAAAGGCATCAAGGTGGTGGGCGTCCCCAAGACCATCGATAACGATCTGAGCGGTACCGACGCCTGCTTCGGGTTTGACACCGCGGTCTCCATCGCCACCGAAGCAGTCGACCGCTTACACTCGACCGCCGAAGCTCACAACCGAGTGATCGTCTGCGAGGTTATGGGACGCGATGCCGGCTGGATCGCGATCACCTCCGGCATCGCCGGCGGCGCCGACGTTATTTTCGTTCCGGAAAAACCGATCGACATCGACCAGGCGGTAAAGATCCTGAAGGAACGGCATGAGCGGGGCAAGTTCTTCTCCATCGTGGTGGTTGCCGAGGGCGCGAAACTACCGGGCACTGACAAGCAGGCGACGCAAGGAGCAAAGGTGGACGCCTTCGGTCATGCTCGCCTCAGCGGTATCGGCCAATCTGTCGCAGAATTGATTGAGGAAAAGACCGGCTACGAAACCCGCTCCGTAAATCTCGGCCACACCCAGCGCGGGGGCACACCGACAGCTTACGACCGGATGCTCGCGACTCGTTATGGCTCCGCTGCAATCGATCTGGTGCACGAAGGCAAGTTCGGCCGTCTTGTCGTGCTGCGGGGCACAGAGATTACCCACATACCGCTCGAGGATGCGATCGCAAAAACTCGAACCATAGGTGACGACTTGATTGCCCTCGCAGCCGGGCTGCAACCGGAATTTTAATACATTAAAGCCGCTTTGCCTTTCCTCGTGGTCGCGCTTAATAACCAAGAATGAACGGGATAATGGAGATATAGAAACTTGAAGATTAACGATCCTGTCGCGGGGATCAGGTCGGATACGATGTCCTTGGTAACCGCTTCTGCGTCGCAGGTAATGCTTCGCGCGGGCGCGAATTCTGTTACGCTCCTACCGGAACTAAACAAAACCGTAAGAGCGGTATCACAGTCGGTAGAAACCGAAGGGAAAGGGCCTGCTGTCGGTTTTCCCCAAAGAAAACCACGCTGCGCAAACCCAAATCGGGTACGAAGAGTGCGACATCGCTCAAAACCCTGAAGAATCGAGCAATACGAGATAATTTCTTGTATTACGGGGTGAAAACGCGGTATAAGCACAACGGCGGGTATGTACTCTCGCCCGGTCCCGCAGTTCCCAGAGGAGAGCACTTCGATGAGAACCACACCGGCGAGAGATGAGGTTCGCGAAGTCATGGACATTCGCATGGCTTCCGACTACCTCGGTATCAGTCCCGACACTCTTTACAAATACGCATCGGACGGTTTCGTCCCAGCGTTCAAGCTCGGCAATCGGTGGCGTTTTAAGCGTTCTCGACTGGATGAGTGGATGGATCAGCAATCGTCTCAGGGTGCGCAGCCGCGCAAGGCAGAATCGCAACCCGACGTGGCACAGCCCAGAAAGCCGCAATCGGTCGCAGCGCGCCCGAAAAGAGCCGTTAGCGGTGTTCGCTAACTCCACCTCCTAGCGGAGATGGTTCCGGAGAATAACCAGCAAAACACTGGCGGCGATAAAAAGCAGCAGCGTCAGCGTGCTATAAGCCACTTTCAGGCGGAGCTTTTCTTTGACCGATGGGCGGCCATACGCCAGCCGGATCTTTTCCCGGCGAAACGACATCGCTGTCTGCTGTGTGCCCAGAACCAGCATCACCAACGCCGCCAGAAAACTGACCGGCAGATGCTCGGGACTGGAGTTGTTGTATGCGCGGTAGAAGAACTGGCCTGTCAGTACCGAGAGCCCCAGTATGGTGGATAGTTCGAAAATAAGAGCGAGCTTCAAAAAGCGCAACAACGGACGCCTCCAGGGCCTGAAGCGTTTTCACCATAGGTGTACCCGGTAATTGCCCCGCACAGGGCTTTCCGCCTGAATCGCCCCGCTTCGTGGAGGCTGGACCGGGTACAGAAATCGTGAAATTGCTTTTTCCAAGCTAAGTTTAGTAAGGATTCTCCAAATGGGGCAAGACGGATTCCAAAAAAAGAAAACCTTCTGGACCGTTACCGCGCAACGCCCACGAGAACAAGAGAAAATGGAGCCATGAGGGCCTCCCCGACAACCGAACAGATGGTAGAGGGCGGTCTGCGCTCCTCCCTGCTCGGAATCGGCATCAACCTGGCCCTAGCCCTGGTCAAATGCGTGACCGGCCTCTTTGGGCATTCCTTCGCCCTGTTAGCCGACGGCATCGAATCGTTCCTGGACGTCATCAGTTCTACTGTCGTTTACTGGGGGCTGCGCTTTGCCATCAAGCCGCCGGACCGGGATCATCCCTACGGCCATGGGAAGGCAGACCCCATCGCCGCCGCAGTGGTGGGGGTAGCCATGATCGCGGCTGCCGTCGGCATCGCCGCAGAGAGCATTAACCTGATACGCACTCCGCATAAGCTACCGTATCCGTACACCCTTTTAGTTCTCCTTTGTGTTGTTCCGATCAAAACCGTGCTATCCAGGTACGTCTCGGGAGTTAGCCGAAAAATTGGGAGCTCTGCCTTGAGAGGCGACGCTTGGCACCATCTCAGCGATGCGATCATCTCCGCGTTTGCCTTTGTCGGGATCTCAGCGGCGCTCTTGACTGGCGATCCGACGGCCGATGACTGGGCTGCATTGTGCGCCGCTCCTGTGATCCTCTTGGGGGGGTGGCAGCAGCTACGCAGACCGGTGGCAGAGCTGCTGGATACCGCGCCCGCACCCGAAATCGAACAGCAGGTGCGGCGTGTGGCGGCAGCGGTGCCGGCGGTGTTTGGAGTAGAAAAGTGCTTTGTTCGCAAGGTCGGCTTCCGCTACTACGTCGATCTGCATGTGGTCGTCAGGGGCGACCTTACCGTGCGCGAGGGGCACCTTATCGCCCATGCAGTGGCCGACAAGGTGCGGGAGCAAGTGGATAAGATTGCCGAGGTCCTGGTACACATCGAACCCGAAGAAGAACTGCTCGGAGGCAGCCACCCGGGCGAATTAATGGGGGAGGAAGTAAGAGAAGCTCCTCCCGCTCGACGCTTGCCCTGACTCCTACTTCGTGAGCGAGGGGTAAGGGGGGAATTCGCGCTCCAGCTTGCGCATAGCCCTATATTTCAAACCGATCCACCCGGCATAACCGAGTTGCACCACGATGGTGATGGCGTAAGCAAGTACGAGATGACGATGTGCCATAACTTCCTTTCCTCAACACTGGACAGGCTGCTGAAAAATTCGGGTTTGTATCAGGGTTCGACTTTAGTCGGGCCGTATCTGATTGAAACCACTCTCGGGTTTTACAGGCTGCGGAAAAAAGCGCTGTACGAACGGCACGGCTTCAGCCGTGCCGTAGAGTTCTAAGCTTTCCGCGGCTTTAGCCGCTGAGGAACGGCCTTTTGCTGCCGTTTCCAAGTGACTGAGCGCGCGAGGAATGACAAAAAAGCGTACCCCAGGGGCTGAACAGGCTGCGGAAAAAGGTCGAACAGGGGGCGAAACCCGTCCCCTCAGCGGCTAAAGCCGAACAGATTTTCAATCACTTACGGACGGCCTGAAGGCCGTCCCCTTCAAAGAATTCGGTTTTTCCGCAGCCTGTGAAGCCCTATCAATTCGATTCTTGTACGGCACGGCTGAAGCCGAGCCCTTCGTACAAAGCATTTTTCCGCGGCCTGTTTAGCCCGTCCTTAATGTGTAACTTCAAGGCTCGCTTCCAGAGCATGGAGGGCCGCATGCTGTTCAGCAACTTGCCGGCGCCGCTCAATACTGTATCGCCAGCCGGCCAGGAGAATCCCCCACGCTAGCCACGCCCCCAGATTCCACCAGACAGCAGGCCACATCGCTGGATCGAGCCCGGAGTTGGCATCGCCCCCGATCACGGGAGCAGGATGCTGGGTGCGCCACCAGCGTGTTGAGAAATAGACAATGGGGACATCGACGTAGCCAAAGATGGCCAGCACCGCGGCCAGGGTCTGCATTTGCGGGCCGTCGGCAAACTTACGCAGCAGTAGGTAGCTGGCATAGATGAGCCAAAGCACCAGGGTCGAGGTCAAACGCGCATCCCAGGTCCACCAAATACCCCAGACAGGTCTGGCCCAGAGTGGACCCTGGATCAGCACCAGGGTGCAAAAGACCATTCCCATCTCTGCCGAGGCGAGGGCTGCGGCATCGGCGCCAAGCGCACGCTGGGGATGATTGCGGCGGGAGGCGAGGTAGACGATGGAAGCGACAAAGCTGACAAAGAAGAACAGGAACGTCATCATCGCCGAGGGGAAGTGGTAGTAGAAGATGCGCTGAATGTCGCCCATGGTAGCCTCGGTAGGCGCGACATACATGCCTTGGTAAAAAGCGTAACCAAGCAGGCCAAGAGTGACTGCCAGCCATACCCAGCGGAAGATCTTCATCACGCAACTCCTCAAGCGAACAAAACCAGTTTAGATCATTCCGCCGGGGTCGCGCAGAGACGAAAATGAAGCTTGTGACGGAGGAACATCCATGACCTGGTTAATGCTTGCAGTAGGCTTCTTCCTGCTGCTCTCCGGGATACTAAGCCAGGCCTATAGTCTTAAGACTAAGCGGGGCGTTCTTCCCCCAAAAACCCGCATCTGGCGAGTGCTCACCCGGTTGCTGCTTTTTCTTGCCGGCCTGTTGCTGATGGCCTTGGCGGTCGGCCGGATCGTGCTCCATCATGCTCACGCTCCTCACTGAGCCGGTTACTGCATCGCCGGCTTGCGGACCCATTGGCGGTCCGAGATCAGCCCCATGGCGAGGAAGATGGAGCCCAGCACCATATGGAAGATGTGGTCACCGGTGTGCAAAAGCATGGGGCCCAAATGCCACGCCCTGCTCATTGCGGGGTTCCCGATGATCAGCCCGAGAACCGCCAGCGTTAGATAGAAGGCGCCGGACGCGATGCAGAAGCGCTTCGCCGCCGTCGCCCCAAGGAAGCTGACGCCCAGAGCCAACCCGCCCCACACCAGGGTCATGAGGTTGTGGTATTTGTCCACAGGCAAGCCGCCCACCACCACAAGTATGCCTAGGATGACGAAGATTCCACCAAAAAACCGGCAGGCCATTTTGGCGTTATCCCCAGTGCTCTCCCGCCCGCGAAAATTCTGAACCGTGGCAGCCAGTCCTGCGATATCTGTCAGCAGGAGCGAGCTGATCTGAAGGACGGCGCCGATGAAGATGCCAGCGGCGAACTTGCCGACTTCATCGGGATGGCTAAGGCGCAGCATCCCCTGAGGTAGCCGGGCAAACCATCCCGAAGTAACCAACAGTGCAACGAGTGAACCAATCATCGGTGTCCACCACCAGCGCGCCCCGAAGACCACGATCGCCGCGACGCCGACAAACACCACCGGCCCGGGTGGAAATTTCGGATACGCCGGATCGCCGGAGAGCCACTGCGTCCACAACGCGATCGCGACCGCAACAAGTCCACCCGCTGTCAGCTTCGTCAGAAATGTCAGCTTCGTTTTCATCTCCGTTCTCCGTTTCTGTCCTCAACCGTTTGCGGCGAAGATCCGTAAGATTCGCGTTGAGAGTTGTGACCGGTGCGCCCCGCACAGCCCCGCGTCATAATGTGCCGGCATGCGGCAGAAAGAGGTGCGTCTGAATTGATTCCAGCATTGGCTTGCAGCGCATGCGATAAAGATTGGTTAAGGCTCATAAAGTTTTGTAAAGACAGCTCCGGCCCGCGGTCGCTGAACTATCTTCGGCAGTGACTGAGCCATCATTGACGACCTTGTTCCGGCCTCCACCAATTTGGCAGTCGACTCAAAATACGGTTTGGCGCGCGCCCTCATGAGGGTCCAGCGAAACAGTGGTCACCCCGGGGGAGTTGACAGAGATCTATGCTGTGGGAGGACCCGAACGCTACAGGCCGCACACGGGCATCCGCCCGTGGGAGTGTCCCCCCATAAGCGCTAACTTGTTTTGAATATTCTTCTTCAAAACTTCCACAAAATCGTCATCCTGAGCGGAGCGCTTCACAGATTTATTGCGGGACTCCGCGCCATAAAACCCTCTGATATGCGATAGGTCTGCGAGGCGCTTCGCTCAGGATGACGCCTTTCCGGAGGGGATTGAAAACATCTGGTCGGGTGCAAAAAACACGAGAAGATCGAAAAAGTCACAGGCTCTCAGGATGACGATTTTGTGGGAGTTTGAAGAAAAACATTCCAAACAAGTGGTTCGTTGATCTAAATACGGCAAAAATGTCTTCCGCCGGCGAATTCGCAACTCCGAAATATGTAGAAACTACAGGTACGGGCTGAAAGCCCGTACCCTTCAAGGAAAGAAGGCGGTACCTCGGGGGTTAAAAGCCCTCAAAAGCCCAAACTCATATGGCACCAAGCCTACGGCGGATGAGATCTGCTGGTATTCAGGCGTGCTTATATTTCGAGGCTCTCCGCGCGGTGCTCCGCAAACCAGATCTCGTGCGCTTGCAGGAGTGATAGTGCGTGCTCAACGTTCTCATCTGCAGAGCGGTAGGCGCGGCTCTCCATGTCATACCTGATCAAGTCCTCGAGTGCTGGACGCCCCATGATATCCATACGTTCAGGCTACCTCAATCTCGGCGATGCGGACCCAAAAACCGGTGGTGCGGTATCGCCTTGACAAATGGCCAGGACCGGACTCACATCAATCGAAAGGACTTATACAAATCGTAATCATGGTGGAGACATAAATGAGAAGGAAGATAGCTGCCTGGGCCGCAGTGTTCTGGGTCACTTCCCTGTACTCCGCAGCACAAACAAAGGCCGATATCCGCAACGGTCAGGTGTGGGTACGGGTTTCTTGCGGACAGACTTGTCTTTGGGAGTTTGGGGAAGCCCAGCGAAATTCCGCACACCGATTCACTCCGCCAACGTTTTCCATCGATGGAAAGCTGGTCTCCGCCGCGGTGGCTCATTTTGCTCCAGCCGGTGTTGCAAATCAGCTCAACAACGGAGCCACCGAGTATTCCTTCGAGGGTGCCCTGGTGCAGGACCCTCATCTTCGGTTACG
>DASRRN010000227.1:0-3752 GCA_035695685.1 Acidobacteriaceae bacterium
ACCGATAGCGCGGCCTTTCGGTCCCACCAGTTCAGACGCCAGGAATACGTCCAGGCCCCCGCCTGAGCCGAGATCGACGATCACTTCGCCGGATCGAATCGAAGCTATCACCGTAGGATTTCCGCAGGAAAGACCCATGTTTGCTTCAGCAGGGATCGAAGAGAGCTGTTCTGGACTGTACCCAAATGCTTCAGCCACTGCTTTGACACCCGCATCTTTATTCGAGAGTGTGCTGTTAGCAACGGCTGCATACCTGGACTGCACCGATTCAAGCAATTGGTCTGTCATTGTTTCTCCTTAACATATACGCTAAGGCGACTATATGCTTGCTGGATACATGCGTCAATCCATATATAATTATTTTTATGAAGATTAAGGAGAGGAGTTTCAACGTGGAGCGCTTCTTTCAGGCTCTTGGTGACAATACTCGGCTGCGGCTACTGAATCTCATGGGAGATCAGGAAATCTGCGTCTGTTATTTCGTAGAGATTCTTGGCCAACCGCAGCCCAAGATATCCCGGCACCTGGCCTACCTGCGTAGTGCTGGAATTGTCGCTGCTCGCCGGGAAGGGAAGTGGATGCACTATCGGATAGTGGTGCCTCCGAATCCCGGAGCAGCACAAGTCCTTGACCAGACGCTTGCGTGGCTCAGAGCAGAGCGAAACATGCAGGCTGATCGGGCGCGCCTGTCCAAGGCCTGTTGTAGTCCGGGGAAGTTTGCGACCCTGCAAGGCGCACCCCTGCCCATCCTGATCGACCCAATCACGGCTGTTGCATCGAGGTAACTATTTTGCCCGAGTGGCATTCGCTCCTTTCAACTCCTTTGAGGTTGAAGCTTTGAATGCTCAATAGGGGATGGTCAGCAGGGCAAAGATAATGTTCAATCGTTGAGACCGAATTTAGGGATAAAGCCCAGGATCTCAACAAGAGGAAGGTTGACCATGCGCACGGTGCCGGTATTCGTCGTGGTGGTTGCCTCGGCATTAGCATTCTCGCAGGTCACTCCTCAAAATGGCGATTGGCCGATCTATGGCCACGATCCGGGCGGAGCCCGGCATTCTCCGCTCACCCAAATCAACACCACCAATGTGAGCCGCTTGCAGCGCGCCTGGACCTATCACACAGGGGAGCAGGGCCGATCTTTCGAAGCAACCCCTATCTTGGTTGACAACGTTCTCTACCTTCCCACGCAGAATCAGAACATCGTAGCCCTGGATCCGGAAACCGGGACAGAGATTTGGAAGTACACCAACCCTTCGCCGAGCGGTGCAGAGAGCCGTGGCGTTGCTTATTGGCCGGGCGACCGCCAGACAGCTCCCCGGATCTTGTTTGGTACCGGGGATGGCCGGTTGATTGAACTGGATGCGAAGACCGGAACACCCGTGGCCGCATTTGGCGACAACGGCACCGTCAACCTGCGTGCCGGGGTGACGGATAAATATCCAACGGCCCATTTTTCCGTCAGCTCACCGCCGGTGATCTATCGCGATGTCGCGATCGTGGGTCCATCCACGCAGGAGTCAGGGAGTGAGGGGCCGAGCGCCGATCCGCGCGGTTTTGATGTGCGCACCGGCAAGCTTCTGTGGACCTTTCACACCGTGCCGCGGTCCGGGGAGCCAGGCAACAAGACTTGGGGACCACAGGGATGGAAAGATCGGGCCGGCCCTAGCCAGTGGGGTCTCGATACCGTGGATACCGAGCGTGGCCTCGTCTTTCTGCCCGTTGGCAATCCCGCAGACAGCTTTTACGGCGCCGATCGCAAAGGGTCCAATCTGTACGCGAATAGTGTCATCGCCCTCGACGCGCTTACCGGCAAGCTGCGCTGGTACTACCAAATGGTCCACCACGATTTGTGGGACTACGACATGAATGCTCCTCCAGCGTTGATCGACGTGAAACGCCACGGCAAAACCATTCCGGCTCTCGCGCAAACCAACAAGATGAGCCTGCTGTTCATCCTGGATCGAAGAACCGGCAAGCCCATCTTCGGTGTCGAAGAGCGGCCCGTTCCCAAGGGAGACACTCCCGGTGAGTGGTATTCGCCGACCCAGCCCTTTCCTCTCAAACCGGCTCCGTTATCTCGCATCACCATGACCAGAGAGGACGTCTCCACCCGTACCCCCGAAGCCGAGAAGTTCTGCGCCGAGTGGCTTAGCCGCCTGCGTCTTCAGGGGCCATACACACCTTTCGGTTTGACCGCTTCTCTCTCCATGCCGGGAACCATGGGCGGAGGAAACTGGGGTGGTGTTGCCTTCGATCCGCAGCTGGGCTACATCTTTGTCAACACCAGCAGCCTTGGCACCGTGGGCCAAATGGCGGCGACGGCATCCGGTTCCCTTCAGCCTTATCGCAACCTGAGCGGTTACACTCGGTTCATCGATCAGGATGGTTATCCATGCCAGCGGCCTCCGTGGGGCGAACTCGCAGCGGTGAACGCCAACACCGGGGATATTGTTTGGCGAAAACCACTTGGCAGCTATGAAGAATTGGAAGCGCAAGGGCTGAAGAATGCCGGCGCCATCAACATGGGTGGTCCCATTGTGACCGCCGGAGGTTTGGTATTTATTGCCGCTACCACTGATTCGAGGTTCCGCGCCTTTGATGCACGTTCCGGCAGTGAACTTTGGGTGACCAGGATCGACGCCAGCGGTACCACTGTCCCCATGACTTATATGGCTCGCAATGGTAAACAGTACGTCGTGGTTGCGGCCGGGGGTACCAACCGTTTCCGGATGATCGCCAACACTGCGGACCAAAAATCCGACGCATTGATTGCTTTCGCCTTACCGGACAAGCAAGAGAGCGGTTCCGGCCTGCAAGCAACGTCTGTCCCAACCACCTCTTCTACGGGTGCCTCTCCCGCCGGGAAGGCCGCCGCTGCTGTGGCCACTTTACCCGAAGGCGAGGGGAGGGCCACCGTCATCACAGTCTGCACCAAATGTCATGGATCAACCGTCTTTTCGGCGCTCCGTATGAACCGCACTTCCTGGGAAAACGAAGTCCAGGAAATGAAGGATAAGGGAGCCGTCGGAACCGATGAAGATTTCAAGCGGGTGATCGACTATTTGGCCAGGAGTTTCCCTCCTCGTTAAGCTGCCATCCATCGCCTAAGGGATTTCAGAGAGCGTTGGTGTTGCCCGGCCCACTTCGGTACCCAAACACTAGTTACGGCTCGTGAATTCTCTTCAAAAGGGGGTAGCGGCGCGCATCGTGTTCAGCTACATTTGGTAAATCGGACTTGATGCTCAGCCCAACGGTCTCGGAAGGCTGGTCAATGGGTCGACTTGACAGGGCGCGGAACCCAAAAAGAAAAGGGAAGGGTCTGCAAAACCTTATTTGGTGGTTCAATTCCATCCCGCGCCTCCACCCCTTCCGCCTCCGCCCCATCTAAGATGTAGTCGACGACGTACCCCGAAACTTTCCTAAATTCGATCGCGCTTGGGTAGGATGACTGTCGGCTCTACTCCGCAAAGCCCAGCCAGCCGGCCCCGCACCACCTTTATCCAATGCAATTTCGTTCTTGGACAGTGTGCCTTCATGTCCAGTATCGCTGCGAAAGCGATCTGCGGATGGGTCCTTCCTTCTGGCATCCGCGCCCTGTGCTCACTAAAAAATGGGAGTTGCTGAACGTGTAGTAAGTTGCGCGGCGCAGCGATTACCGCTTGAGTACTACTTGAAGCACTATGTTACTCAGAGTTGATGTTAAATCCCGAGCGGCACGTATCCTTGTAACAAGCATCAGTCTCCAAGGC
>DASRRN010000228.1:0-5254 GCA_035695685.1 Acidobacteriaceae bacterium
GTAACGAAGGAGGCATCAAAAACTGTTGATCAAGACTACAAACCCGAAACCGTTTGCTCATGGCTGAATCATACGAACTTCCTGCCAGAGACCCTACAGGTTTTCGCAAAATTGCCCATTTATCTCCGACACACTCTCTGAAATTCATACGTCCCTGCGGGACCCGCGGCAGGCCGGGGCAGGCTGAGTTTGGAAATGGGTTCTCAACGCAGGCTATTAAGCTGTCAGCAGAGTGGTTACGTACGCTGGGGTCAGCGGGATCCGGCGAGGCGCCACACCGGTGGCGTCGAAAATTGCGGCCACTACCGCTGGCGGGGCCACGGCATTCGGGGCTTCTCCGCCGGAGCCAAATCCTTTGTCATCGCGCGATAGCTGGACCAGTTTGATCTCCGGCATTTCTTCCATGGTCAGAATCTTGTAGCGGCTCCAATCAGTGCTGGTTACTTTTTCCTTATCAAAGGTGACTTCTTCCTTGAGCGCCTCACTCAGGCCCATGACGACTCCCCCATGCATGCATCGGTCGAGCTGCCGCGGATTGATGATCTTGCCGCATTCGGCACCGATGGTGAACTTTGTTACCTGCACCGCGCCGGTAGCCGGAATGACCGCAACCTCGGCGATTCCTACCCAGTAGCCATTTTCGCGGACGACGATGGCGACGCCGCGGCCCGTTACGGGGTCTTTTCCGGTTCTGCGCGCGCCGGGATGAGGCGAGGGCCGCGATTCCCATCCTGCCGCTTCGGCCGTAGCCTTGAGGATATTGATCAGCCGCGGGTCCGATGTATGCTGAAGCCGGAACTGGATTGGATCGGCCTGTGCGGCGGCGGCCGCCTCGTTGACAAGCGACTCCAAAGCGAAGTTCTGTTGTCGCTGGCCGGGTGTGCGCATGATCAGACCGCGCAGCCCGCCGAACGGCGACTCCGCGCCCACATTGGGCATTGCAAATGCCTGCTCCAATCTGTTCTCAATCTTGTCGTAAGGCCATTCCGTTGCCAGGAAGCCGCCCGGCTTGGTTGTACCCGCGGGCATCCCGGCAAGCATTGCGCCGAGAGGGCGCGCGTCGAACATGTGAGGCGAATGGAATGCGCTGTGTACCGCTTGTAGACGGCCATTCGCATCGAGTCCGCCCGTGATATCGGAGAACCATGCCGGCGAAGCCCCGGACCAAGCCAGATCTTCCTGCAGAGTCCATTGCACCCGCACCGGTTTACCCGTCAACTGCGAGAGGATGACGGCATCCGCTTCAGCGCCGTCGCCGCCGAAAGTCTTGCGGCCAAACTGGCCGGCATGGCTCAGCCAGTTCACCACAACCTTTTCCACTGGTAGGCCTAGGATATTGGCGAGGCGCGCGCGCGATGCCTGCAGATGCCCTGACTGGGCCCAAATGGTGGCAGTTCCATCGCTGCGAACATCGGCCACGGCGAGAAATGGTCCAATCGGCGCATGCTTGATATACGGCTGCTCGTACGTTGCCGAGATCGTTTTGGACGCCTTCCCCAATGCAGCCTGCACCTTGCCGCTATCTCCCCGGGTGGCATCGGGCGCGGTCCACGGGTAAGCGCGAATCGTCTGGGTGAGATTGTCACTGCCCGGAAGTCCGGACCAGGCACTCCACTTGGTCCCGGCGGCGACCGACCGCACCGCGCTCACAGCCTCCCACTCAAGGGGGGAGATGACCGCAACCAGGTTGCCCTTGCTCACCACCTCTGCGGTCGGGAATCGTTTCTTATCAACTTCGCCAACCGAGATCAGGGTGGAGCCCAGCGTCGGCGGCCGGACCATGCGAGCATGCAGCATCCCGGGCAGCGTCACGTCGCAGCTCCATTGCGTCTGGCCGGTGACTTTGTCGCGAATACCAGGCATGGGATAAGACATGCCGATGATTTTGTACTCGCTCACCGGTTTCATCGGCGGATCTCCCGCTACCGTCAAACCGTTCATGCCCGCCCAATCCAGTCCGGCCACACTATTGCTACCCGGTGGGGCAAATTTTATGGGCGTGCCCGTGACCGGGATCTTTAGATCGAGCTGGTGGCCCTGAACGAGCTGCCCGTAGCTGATGCTCTTTCCCCCACCCGACACCATCCCATCGGTGACCGTAAGAGCAGAAGCGGGAATACTGAGTTGCGTGGCCGCCAGCCCTAACAGCGCCTGGTAGGTGTACGCGGCAACTTTGCGAACGTTCGCGGCCCCGCTCAGAAAGCCTGCAGAGTAACCGCCGTCCGGCGTCTTGTCGGTATCGCCCATAACCAGCGTGATGCAATCCGGATGGACCCTCAATTCTTCGGCAATCATCTGAGGATAGAATGCGCTCATGCCGGTGCCGATTTCTGCCCGGCCGGTGCGGGCCAGAATCGTATTGTCACTTCGAATCTCGAGCCAGGACGCGAGTTTGCCGGCCTCGGGTTGGTCGTGTTCCAGAGGGGTGCGGCTCTCAGTAGTCCTGGCGGAGAGCCCACGCGGTATAGCGAGCGAGACAAAGAGAGCCCCGCCTGTCTTAACAAAGGCGCGGCGCGTCAGAGTAGTGCTCACGGAAAAACCGGAATCAGCGCACGTTTCGGGTCTTGGAGGCATAGTCCACTCTCAGGCAGCCATCGCCTTGGCAGCTCGCTGAACCGCAGCGATGATCGCGGCATAGGTGCCACAGCGGCAAAGATGGGGGGATGGCGGCGTGTTCGTGAACGCATCCTTAATCTCGGCCACGCTCGGATGTGGGTTTTTAGCCAGCAGTTGCACCGCCGCAATCATCATCCCGCTCTGGCAGTAGCCGCACTGCGGTACCTGTTCATCGATCCATGCCTGCTGAACGGGGTGCAGAGTCCGGGCCGCATCTTCAGCGCTCAAGGCTTTTTCTATTGCCCACGCTGCAGCCAGCCCTTCGATCGTGGTTACTGTTTTGCCCGCCGTGGAGGAAACGGGTGTGACGCAGGAACGAACTTCCTTCCCATCGACCAGAACTGCGCAAGCCCCGCATTGTGCCACCCCGCAGCCGAAGTGAGGACCCCTCAATTTCAGATCGTTGCGCAGCACATACAGCAGTGGCGTTTCCGGCGCAGCCGAAACAACATGCTGCGCGCCGTTCGCCGTCAGCGTAAATTCGTTGTTCATTCGTTGCCCTTCTTCGCCCGGTTTCTCATGCTCTCCGTGCCGTTGCCACCAGGTACCACGCGGGCCAACTCAGCGCCCAGTTGGGGATCCACGCGCCGCTACTGTTCCACATGGGGATCGTCAAGGCGGTTACCGCAACAGCGAGAGCGATGGCTGAACTCCGTTTGATCCGGGCTATCTGCAAACCTCTGCGAACTCCCCAAAGCGCAGCCGGCAAAAACAGAAGCAGGCAAAGCCGCGATAAGCTCTCCACCCGGAACCGCTCCAGGCAGAACACGCAGGGAGCGAACGACAAAGCCGCACTCACCCAAACCGTTCGCCGGGAGACCGACCCTACGACGAAACCACCCGTCCAGGACCAGGCAGCCAGGAGCAGGACGTTACACAAGAACAGCGTGAACCCGGGGCCCACAGCAACGCCGGTTGCGTGGAGTAGGGGCACGCCTATGAGCTGTTGATAGGCACGGCTTACGGAGAGAGAAAACCCCATGAGAAGAAAACTGCTAGGTAAGGCGAGGCCGAACGCCGCCAGCCATGGCCGCCAGTTTCTCCATAGCGCCGCTTCCCGCCGTATGACCAGGCCCAGAATGTCAAGCAGCGATTGCCAGGCGCCCTCACCACCTTCCAGCAAATCGCCCTGTACTACTTCGCGCTCGTGAGGCTCCAGCAGTAGCGAGACAAGATCCGCCAACCGGGAGCCGGTCCTGGTGAGAAAAGGCTCGGCAGTCATGACGGCACCCGTGTTCGGTTTGCGGCCCACGACACTCCGCGGCTGACGCTGGTGATCGCATCGTAGAAGTCTTTAGCTGCCTGCACGCCTTTTGGCGTGACACGAACCATTCGTTTGGAGCGGCCACCCCGTTGCGCCGTAGCCTCGCCCATCCAGGTCTTCAGCAAGCCTTTGGTTTCCAGGCGATCAATGGTCGTGTAGAGCGCGCCAATGGAGCACTTTCGACCCGTCGTGGCTCCGAGCTCTTCGCGGATGACCGCGCCATAAGCTTCGTTGCCAAGTCGCGCAGCGGTGGTAATCAGCAGGTACTCGAATTCACCCAACATAGTTAGAGCTACATTGTGATACTAATCGCCGATCGCGTCAAGGGTGCTCGGAATAGGCCCCCGGAAAACACCTCGGTCCGGCAACCACTCCTTTATGGAACCGTTGGCCTTTCCTTTGCCCAAGTAACCTTTGGGCGGTACTCCTGTACTGAAAAAAGCACCGCACCCCCTTACATCAAGCTTCGAAAAGCTCTATCTCTTAGAGTAGAAGATATCGGCAGGCGACGGCTCCTCACGCAACCGCGCCCTGGCCGGCAGTTGCCGGTACTTTCGGCCTTCCGCGTGAGCGAAGGATAGGACAAAGCCAGCTCCCTCAGGCCCTCCTTTTCCCCAGACAAACGCTTCTCTGGGCGGCGCCGCTAAAGTCCCAAAAAGGCCAAATTCTATCGAATTTTACAAAATATCCCGCTCTCCTGACTCGAGTGGCGTGGCGTCCGCCTGACGAAAGACGTTCAGAGTTGTTTCGTAGGGGGAGAGAGCGTAGCGGATGGACTTTAGAGCCTATGTGAGAACCGGATTTCCAAAATCCAGTCCCGCAGGTACGGCTGAAAACAAATTCAGGATGCTGTCACGGTATTCTCGTCCACTCTCCCGGGTCCAGCAAACCTGGGTCGCGCCTCGGGCAACGAGTAGACCCAGGACTAGCGTCCTGGGCTAAGTTCAGCCGTCCCTGCGGGACTGGATTGGTAAATACTGTTGTCGCCCAAACCCGGGTCATGTTTCAATGCTCCACGACTGAGAAACGCCCATGAAACTGACTCTGCACCTTCGAAAGCCTATCAAGCCGCTCCGGTTCTCAACCCTCTTCGCAGCGCTCATCTTCACGTTCGCCGCCGTCCTGGCCCATGCCCAGGACTACACCTCGATCGTAGTCTTTGGCGACTCCCTCTCAGATACCGGCAACGTCGCGCACCTCACGCAAGACAAATACGGAGTGCGGATTCCGGGCCCCTTGGCCGACTACACCGATGGGCGCTTTACTGACGGCGACGACACCCTACCGGCTGCGAGGAAATACTTCGGAGTATGGATAGAGCAACTGGCGGCGACGCTGCCATCGAAGCCAATTATCACGAGTTCCCTTGACGGG
>DASRRN010000229.1:0-13393 GCA_035695685.1 Acidobacteriaceae bacterium
TGACGGTTACCCTGGCCCCCGCGACCGCGGAGCCGGATGGATCGGTCACAACTCCCGATATAGTGCCGCGGTCGAGTTGTGCCAGGCATAACTCGCTCCCGCAACTCAGCAACATGAAGATCATGCACAACTGAATGAATCTGACCCAACCTTTTTTTTGCATACCTTTGCCCTCCTGGCCTCTCATGAAGTGCAGTAAATAGTTGGTGGGAATCGAAAATGTGTTTTCTTTGCGAGCAATTCCGACCATTCCCAAGTCGCCGAAAACCCTATAGTTCCATTTGATGACCTGTTCATATGGGTTCCGGGCCAGCCACCGCTGGCTTGAACATGTTGTTTCACGCTAAAAAAGCCGTGCCTTCACAACCGCGGATCACGTTATGCCCCGCGGACAGAGCTGGCAACGTTAAGACAGAGCTCTAACGGTCTACGTAGCGCATTGATAACATTGGGATTAAGTTAAGCCTAACGTCTCTTAACAGTAGATATTGCGGTGAAACCGGGGTGGAGTGAGCTCACCCGGGCTGGAAAGCCTCCGGTCCGTCGCAGAATGGAAGCGGTTATTCAGGCTCCGGAAAAACTGATTCGTCTGAAGGGGACGGGCTTTAGAGTCTGCGTGAGAACTGGAGAAGAAGCCGCAGATCTCTCCACTCCGCTACGCTCCGGTCGAGATGACAAATTTGTTTACGAGGTTGGGATGTTTCTCCATGGAAAAGGGGAGGCATCTCCTAGCCACAAATTTGTCATCTCGACCGGAGCGTAGCGGAGTGGAGAGATCTGCGGCTTCTTCTCCAGTTCTCACGCAGACTCTAAAGCCTCTGAGGGCATCTCTTGTGCTCGCTTAAGCAGCCCTCAGCGGCTTAAGCCGATTCATCTTGACTGCTAAACGCACGGCCTAAAGGCCGTACCCTTCAAAAAGTAGTTCTCACACTCCCTCTTTAGCCCGTCCGTGCAGTTTCTACAATTCAAAAGAGGATGGATAGATCGAAAGCTGTGGAATGCGCGAATTTTTCGTGAGTCACCGCTCTGATGCTTTGTATCAGGGCCCGACTTTAGAGGCTGCGGAAAAACTAGCCATTGGGTAGGAAAGCCGTACCTCAGGGGCTTAAAGCCCGACGTATTTTCAATCACTTACGGCACGACTAAAGTCGTGCCCTGATACAAAACATAAGTTTTTCCGCAGCCTGTTTAGTCGGGCCGTGGAGGCCCAACAAAGATTTGGACTTTAGCCCCTGAAGTACGTCTTTCTTTCCCTGAAGGGGATGGGCTTTAGCCCGTCCGTAATTACTTTGAAATGAATGTGGCTTTACAGGCTGCGGAAAAAGGTCGAACAGGGGGCGAAACCCGTCCCCTCAGCGGCTAAAGCCGAACAGATTTTCAATCACTTACGAACGGCCTGAAGGCCGTCCCCTTCAAAGAATTCGGTTTTTCCGCAGCCTGTTTAGCCACTGAGGGGACAACTCCGTCCAAGGAGGCACTTTTTCCGCCGTGCCTGGAAGTGTCAGCGTGGCAATCATAAGAAAGAGCAACAGCAGCGGTTCTCTGAGGATCACATCGGAAATCGCCTCGATGGGCGTGAGGAGATACAGGTGGTTGTTCCATCTCCAGGAAATTCGTAGGCAGACTCACGCCTGGGCTAAGGCGGCGTGGAAATACGTGCCGTATCGTGGAAACGGTTGATGTCGATGCCGGCCATTCTCCCTTCCGGGTCATAGACGAAGATATCGGTGAACTTCGCGTCCCAAATAATTTCATTGGCGCGATAAGATGAGCGGGCATTGACCACCTGGGAAAAGGTCTCGTCCATGCCAGTGAGCAGAATCAGAAACTCCGCGCCCGCAGCACACAATTGATCTTGCGTAGCTCCGTAGAGTGGGCTGTCTTTGTCGACGATGTGCACGATCGTCCAGGAGAGAGGAAAGAAGACCACGCTTTCCCGCTCCAGGCTAAGCGGGTAGTAGCGGCGTACCATCGTTCCATTCGCATTGGGTTCAAAGCGCGAGACCAGAAGCCGGACATGAAGGTCGATGATCTGATTGTTGCGCGCATTGATGATGCGGAATTCGAAGGCGCGACGGTTACCGATCCAGGACATCACCGCGTTCTGACTGAAGAGAATGTCCGCGACCGGCCGGGAGAAACGCGCAAATACCAACCCCGTCACTACGGCCAGGCCAAGCAGACTGACAACCGACTCAAGCGCGACCAGGATGTTGGTCTTGATCCCCACCGGCACGGTACTTCCGTAGCCGATCGTGGCCGAGGTGTGAATGCTGAAGAAGAAAGCCTTCAGAAAAGGAGTATTGATTTCAGTGTTGAGGGTGTTGACCAGTCCTCCGGGCCCGCAAGCCTCGTAGAACAAAGCGAAGCAGCCATTGAGCGTAAGGTAAACCACGGCAACAAAGAGAAAGAAACGGCTCCAGGTCGTACTCACCAGGTTGGAGTAGGCCAGAAACGTACGCAGGCCCCGGCCCCGCTTCTGCACATTGAAGGTGCCATCGCGATTGAGCAGGCGAAGCTCACGCTGCTCCGATACAACCCTGCCGAATCCCAGATCGCTGGACGGATCTTCGGCGAGTTTTGGAGGTATTTCCTTGAGCTCTTGATCCGTCACGATGACAATTTCCGGTGCAGCAGGCCCAGCGACATATTCAGGCACACGGCCGCCAGCTCTGGATCATAACGATAGCCCTCGTCGCGCATGAATGCGTGCGCGCCGTTTACTTCCAGCCACTGAAAATCGGCCCCCACCTCGTCTAGCCGGGCCTTGATCAGGTTGCGGCCGGCAAGGGGAACATGGGGATCCTGACGTCCCCAGATATGCAACAGCTCACCCTTGATTTCGCCCGCGCGTTGCAGCGAATCGTCCTGTTTGTCCAGTCCCAGGCTGTGACTGTGAATGTCCGTAGCATAAAAACAAACCGTGGCCAGCACGTCGGGGTTCATGGCTGCGCGAAAGGCCAGATGGCCGCCCATACAGATGCCGATGGTCCCCAGGCGGCCGGTGCAGTCTTCGAGGCGGCTGAGATAATCCAGCAGCGCACGCGCATCGCTGTCATAGGACGAAACTGGCTTGCCGTATTTATCCGCATTGCCTTTATCGGAACCGGCCCGATCGTAAGCCAGCACCGTCCCCGCCGGCTCCAGCTCGTGATACACCTCAGGAATAGCGACGATGTAGCCATGGCCGGCGATAAAGGCGGCAAAGCGACGGATCGGGCCGGTGGCCTGAAAGATCTCAGAAAACAGCACCACCGCGGGATATTTTCCTTTGACCACGGGGCGATACATGTAGGTCCGCATAGGGCCCGTCGGTGTGGCGAGATCAACCGCTATTGGTTCTTGAAGGATCATGGAAACTCTCCCGGGTCAGGTTAACTGATAATGACCCCGTGGCAGCAAGAGGATTCGAATGGTGATTGGGTGGTTACACCGGGAACAGGAAGACACGATACACCCTGGCGCCTCAGCTTGGGAGCAAGTGGAAGCGGCCCAACGGCGAGTGCGCCCGCCATGTTTGCTGATACCGCAGCCGGCTCATGCCGTGTTGGCGGGAGAATTAGCCGCAGGGTTGACCGGCTTCGGCGAATTGCCGCCCGAGATTCAAAAAGCCATTCAAATGCACGATACCGGCTGGGCCTCGAGCGACGCGCAGCAGATTCAACGGCTGCGTTCGGGAGGTCCACACGCGGGGACTGTCGTTCCGGTTTCCTTTATCGCCATCCCGCCCCGGGAGGTACAAGAAGCGTGGACGGCTTCGATTGATACTGTCGAGGGCTTCTCCAGAACTGGGGCGACGGTGGTCAGCCGTCACTTCAGCCTGCTCGCCCAGCATGATCAGGCCCACCAGCGTTTTCTCCAGGCTGAGAAGTCGCGTCAGAAGAGGCTCGAAGGAACCGCAAACGACGTGGACCTGGAAAGGTGGACAGCGGCGCTGGGGTTCTGCGACCTGGTGTCGCTCTATCTGTTGAGCGGGCTCAGCGGGGAAGTCGAGCTTCCGCTCGCGCATCCAGCCTCGTCCCAGGCACAAACCGCGCCCCGGGTGACGATGCAGAGCGATGGAAGAAACCTTCGCTTCGTGCCGGAGGTCGTTTGCGCCGGCCTTTCATTGTCGATCCAGGCGCTGAATCATCCCGTGCCGGCTCAAGGCCCCCGCGCCGAAACCCTCACCTGGCAAGTGGAATGAATGACGTGGCAATGAAGGATGTGATCGTAATTGGTGCAGGAATCGCCGGACTGGCGGCGGCCCGAACCGTGGCGGAAGCTGGGCTCCGGGTACTGCTGATCGAAGCCCGAGACCGGGTGGGAGGGCGCATCCACACCGTCCCTGCGGCTGGGGGCGAGTTGCCAATTGAGCTGGGCGCGGAGTTTATTCACGGTATGCCTCCGGAGCTCATCCACCTGGTGGACGAAGCGGGTCTTACCCGTTTCGAGCTGGAAGGCGAGACCCGTTGCTTCCAGCCAGGGCATGGCGCGGACCGGCTGGGACCCTGCGGCGACCAGCGCGAGGTGCACCAGCTTTTTGATGAGCTTGGGCGCCTCCCGCCGCCCGAGGTAGACCTCAGCTTCAGTGAATTTTTGGCGCAGCGCCAACTCACACCGAAGGCCGCGGCCCGGGCGCTCAACTATGTCGAAGGCTTCAACGCGGCGGATGCGGATCGCATCAGCGTCCGCTCACTTGAGAAACAGCAGGCGGCTGAAGGTGCGATTTCGGGAGACCGTCTATTCCGGGTGGTGGAAGGCTATGCTCGGGTCCCGGAGTTTCTGCTGCGCAGGTTCCTGGACGCGGGCGGCGAGTGGCTTCCGTCGATTCCAGTGCGCACCATTACCTGGAAGCCCAGATGGGTGGAGATGACGACTGTGACCGATCGCGTCTTCCAGGCTACCGCCGCGATCATCACCGTGCCTCTGGGCGTGCTACAGGCGAGAAGCATTGCATTTGAGCCGCAACCGGTACAGATTCTCGCTGCGGCGGATCGGCTTGCCATGGGGACGGCGGCGCGCGTGGTCTACGAGTTCGACCGCGGCTTTTGGTCCCGTTTCACCAGCCTGGAGGGTGTGAGTTTTCTCTTCGCTCCAGACGCCGTTCCGCCTACCTGGTGGACCACCCATCCCAGAAAGGATTCAATGTTGACGGGTTGGGTCGCTGGCCCCAAAGCAGCCAAATTAGATCCGGCCGGCTTGCCAGAAACCGGCCTGGCAACACTCGCCCGCATTCTTGGGAGTGACCTACCTGCAGTGCGCAACCACTTGGTGCGTTGGCACCGGCACAACTGGCAGGCCGATCCGAGCAGCCTGGGCGCCTACACCTACGTTCCGCGCGGGTCCATCCATGCGTCGGACGAGCTCTCAGACCCCGTGGAGGGGACGCTATTTTTCGCCGGCGAGCACAGCGATACCAGCGGCCATTGGGGCACCGTGCATGGAGCCCTACGCTCCGGTTATCGCGCCGCAGAACAATTGCTGGCCATTCAAGCTGCGGGAAAAACTCGCTTCTAGGCCGGGGATTTATCCCCGGCGGTGTACGGCCTAAAGGCCGTACCCTTCAGGGAAAGAAAGGCGTATCTCAGGGGCTAAAGCCCAAATCTTTTGGTGGGTCTTTTCGGCACGACTGAAGTCGTGCCCTGATACAAAGCATCAGAGCAGTGACTCACGAAAAATTAGCGTATTCACAGCTTTCGATCTATCCCGCCCTCATCCGAAATGTAGAAACTCCAGGGCCGGGGATTTATCCCCGGCGCAAACGCAATGTAATCATCGTGGGCTTTATAGGGTGTGTGAGAACCGGAAGAGAAACAGCAGGTCCCTCCACGGCAAGCCCCACGGCACGCCGGGGCGCAGCGGGACAGGTCCACTTCGCTACCCGAATTTCCTGTAGAAGTTGGTGGCGTTGGCGAGCACCATGCGCCTTTCTTTAAGGAAAGGCGCACACGCGGGTCTGTCTAGTGCAGCGAGGCAGGAAATCCGGGTACGCTCTGTCGAAAAACATCTTCTAAGGGGCGGAGGAGGAGCTAAAAGCGCTCCCTCAGTGGCTAAAGCCGGACAGATTTGCAATTACTTATGGACAGCCTGAAGGCCGTCCCCTTCACTGCTGTTTTTCATCACCTTGGTTGGGCCACAGGCCTATGACTCCTCCGGGCGGGATGACACAATCTTTTCAAGGAAAATGCCCAAAACGGCCAGAGGAATGGATTTCAACGTTCCGACAGAAGTGTCATCCCGACCGAAGCGTAGCGAAGTGGGACCTGTCCCGGCTTGCCGTGGAGGGACCTGGTGTTTCTCTTCCGGTTCTCACACACCGTCTTTAGTCCCTGGGACATGCTTTCCTGCCCGATCCGACTTTTTCCGCGGGGCCTGTTAACCCATCTGACACCAGCAATGTGTCAGATGGGCTAACCCGATGACCGGCTGCACTTGCAGAAAAGAGGGACCTAAACCAAGTCCCCGACTTTATCGGCAATATTGCTGGCCGCGGAGCTGACGTTATTGGCGACCGAGCTAACCCGCGAAGCTACATCGTCGACCCTCTCTTTGGTCGTCTGATACACACGAGTTGCGTGTTTGCTGAGATCGTCACTTGCGTCCTTGATGTAATCACTTGCATCTTCCAAATGACGTCTAAGCTGTTTGCGGGTTCTTTCCCCGCTCTGCGGAGCATAAATGAGAGCCGCGGCTGCACCGGCCGCCACCCCGAGAGAGAAAACTGCCCAGTAACGAACTGCGCTCATGGAACTTCCACCTTTCGCGAACACTCAGTAAGTCAATCATTTGGAGTGCACTGAGACCGGATAGGTTGCAGTAGGGTGTTTGGCGGGGCTACGCGCGCGTTAACCCCATTAGCTCGAATTTGCTATTGATTTCTGGAGAAAAAATCCTTAAAATAAGAGCTTTGGCACGCCTTGGCGGGGTCAACTGTCCAGAAATAGAAAGCCGCCGGGCAATGCTTGTTGCTCATCTCCCTAGAGGTTAACCGATCAAATGGCAAAACGACGTGGTAATCCTAACTGGGGCAAGCCGGAGCCGATCGGCCCGGTCGTCCCGACTGTCACTTCTTTCGAGCAGGTTGTGAAAGAATTTAAGCTGACCCCCGATCAGTATGTGCGTTCCACACGGTTGCGCGAGTGGGCCCGGCGCAACAAGAATTCGAAGTATATCCCGGAAGCGCTACTTGAGGCTTGGGGTTTTGAAATCGAATCCACCTTGTAAACGAAAAGGGATCCGCAGAGAAGAAAACGCCGCCTCGAGCGGCGTTTTTGCGTCTGGCATCTATCTGGCAGAGAATACAGTCATGCAGTTAAAAACGCCGTTTACCGATGTGCCGGGCGCGCTTGAGGAATTCAAGGCCGGGCGCATGATCGTCGTCGTGGACGATGAGGACCGCGAGAACGAGGGAGACCTGACGCTGGCAGCGGAGTTCGTCACTCCCGAAGCCATCAACTTCATGTCCAAGTATGGGCGCGGGCTTATCTGTCTCAGCCTGACCGAGGAGCGGGCTGACTACCTTCGCCTGGGACCGATGACGCAACAGAATTCGTCTCGCTTCGGGACCGCGTTCACAGAAAGCATTGAGGCTCGGGAGGGGGTAACCACGGGCATCTCTGCCCACGACCGGTCACATACCATCCGGGTAGCAATCGACTCCAGCATGACGGCGGCAGACCTGGCTCGGCCGGGGCACGTTTTTCCTCTGCGCGCCCGTCGCGGGGGCGTTCTGGTGCGCGCCGGACAAACAGAAGCCGCAGTCGATTTGGCCCGTTTGTCGGGGCTGATTCCCGCTGGAGTCATCTGCGAGATCATGAACGACGACGGCACCATGGCTCGGGTGCCCGACCTGGTGGAGTTTTGCAACCAGCACCAGCTGAAAATGCTGACCGTGGCCGAGCTCATCCGCTTCCGCCTGCAGAATGAGCGCTATATATCCCGCATGGCGGAATCGATCATGCCTACTCGTTTCGGCGACTTTCGTATGATCGCCTACGAGAGCGAAGTGGATGGGGGAGAGAGCCACTTGGCGCTGGTTCGAGGCGATGTGAGCTCTGAGGTCAACCAGGAACCGGTTCTGGTACGGGTACACTCCCATTGCCTGGCGGGTGATGTTTTTGGCACGACGCTATGCGATTGCCACCAGGTGGTGCAGCGGTCATTGGAGATGATCGCGGCTGCTGGACGCGGCGCCCTGATTTACCTGCACAACACCAGCAAAGGTTTCGAGATTGACCGTAGCGTAACCCCGCATCGCCTTTCCCTGCATCGCAGCGGAGAGCACAGGGAGGACAAGCATCAACAACGAATCCTCCGCCAAGTCGGGCTGGGCGGCCAGATCCTTTCCGATCTGAACATCCGTAAGATTCGTCTTCTCTCCAATACCCCCACCCACGTGCCAGCGCTGCAAGGTTTCAACCTGGAGATCGTGGATCAGGTCCCCCTGGCCCTCACCAAGCCCGGCGCGCGCTAGGCGTAAAACGAACAGCAGGTCCCTCCACTTCGCTCCGCTCCGGTCGGGATGACAATTCTGTTTCTAAACTGAATTCGCACCCCCAACAGAAGTGTCATCCCGACCGAAAGCGGAGCGACCTGCTGTTGTCCTTCAACCAGCAAGCGGCTCCAGAGCTGGAAGAGGAAATCCACGACGAGCCAAGTCGCTCTGCAGCTGTTCTACATTTTCAAACAGAGCTGCGTGCAATCCAACATCTTCTGCGCCGGCGATATTCTTTTGCAGGTTATCGATGAACAGGGCCCTGTCTGGGGAAACATGTAGCTTCTTGACGGTGTGCAGATAAATAGCCGGATCGGGCTTGACTACCCCCAGTTCGCACGACCAGGTCAGGTGGTCGAACTGGCCCAGCCAGGAAAAACGCGGCCGTAAGTAATCAAGGACTCCGTCGCCCATATTGGAAAGTATCCCGAGCCGGAAACCCGCCTCCTTGATCTTGGGAATCCAGGCCAGCATCGCCGGATTCAGCTTCATCCACATCAGCGCATCCTGTTCCAGCAATTGGCCGATCTGCTGCGGCGTGAAATGCACCCCAATGTCCCGGGCCACGGTTTGCCAATACGTCTGGCCGTTCAAAATGTCGGCGTCGTAATCCAACCGATGCGCCCAGTAGGCCTTTTCGAAAGCTTCCTCTTCTACTCCGGCGATGGCCAGCAGGTTGCAATGCGCCTGAGGATCGGGCGGCCCGCTGAGAACTTCACCATAGTCGAAGATAACGGCTTGCAAATCCATGCGTTGCGGGCTCCTGCTGTTTCCTGCTCTATTACAACATGCGGTACGGAGGAAATTGGGTGAGCGACGGTGGCTCAAAACGGTACCCCTGGTCCGCGCGGACCCAGTGGGATCTGGCAGAGACGCCTTGGGCGCAGCAGCTTGCCCGATTGCGCGTAGCAGGTGCGCGGCTGTTGGATCTGACTGCCTCGAATCCAACCCGCTGCGAATTTACGTACGATGCCGCGTCGACTCTGGCTCCCCTGGGTGATCCCAGGGCTCTGCGATACGACCCGGACCCAAAGGGTCTTCGCACCGCGCGTGAGGCGGTCTGCCACTATTACCGTGACCACGGAGCGGTGCTGGATCCGGAGCAGATCTTTCTCACTACCAGCACCAGCGAAGCTTACAGCTTCCTCTTCCGGCTGCTCTGCGATCCTGGGGACGAGGTGTTGATTGGCCAGCCGGGCTACCCACTGTTCGACTTCCTGGCCCGACTGGACGATGTGCGGCTGGTCCCGTATGAGCTTTTCTACGACCACGGCTGGCATCTGGACCTGGAGGCGTTGCGCCGGCGGGTGACCCCGCGCACCCGAGCTATTACGGTGGTCCACCCCAACAATCCCACAGGTCACTTCACCCAGCCCCGGGAGCGAATCGCGCTGGAAGAATTTTGCCGTGAGCAAGGCCTGGCGCTGATTGTGGATGAAGTCTTTCTCGACTACGGCCTCAACCGAGCGGGTGAGAGCTTCGCCACGGGTGGCCATGCGGTGCCAACGTTCGTGCTGAGCGGACTAAGCAAGGTGGCCGCGCTGCCGCAGATGAAGGCCGCCTGGATCGTATGCTTTGCAGACAACGAGGCCCGGCAACGCCTGGAAGTCATCTCCGACACCTTTCTTTCCCTGAGCGCTCCCATCCAGTGCGCACTCCCGGCCTGGCTGAGCCAACGGGCAGCACTGCAAGCGCAAATCAGGGGGCGTGTGGCAGGGAACCTGGCCAGCCTCGACGCAATCCTGCTTCGCCAGAAATTGGTGACTCGATTGGAAGTCGAGGCGGGCTGGTATGCCATTTTGCGAATTCCTGGACTGCAGCCGGAAGAAGAGACTGCACTTAATCTGTTAAAGAGAGGGGTGGTGGTTCACCCAGGCGGTTTCTTTGGTTTTTCACGGGAAAGATGGCTGGTAGTGAGCTTTCTGACGCCCTCTGCAGAGTTTGCCGAGGGCATCGAGGAGATCTGCAAGCATTTCAAGGGCCATTAAAAGAATTGCCCTGTGTAAAGGAGGACTCAAGTTTGCTACTAATACTTTCGTGTCATTCAATTAATGCTTTTTATAATAGATATAAACAACAGATTTAACAATAGTTAATGACTCACAAATCTTGTCTGTAGATCCCAATTTGATCCAGTTTTGGTCGTTCTGTAGCATAACGCTCCAAAGGGTTAATGTGTCACATTCGAAAATTTGGCTGAAGAAACGGATTTGATTGTCTTTCCTCACCAATTGTTGTCTCTAGGCCATGACCAGGCAAAACCCGTGTTGTATCCGGCAGTACCAAGAGGCGATCGCGCAAGGATCGCAGGATTTGACGTCCATCCCCTCCGGGAAGATCGGTCCTCCCTATCGATCCGGCGAACAACGTATCGCCCGCAAGCAATAGATCCTGCTTTTGGAAAAGGAGACAGATGCTTCCCGGTGTATGTCCCGGCGTATGGATCACTTCGGCTGGTAGTGCCGCCAGGCCCACGGTCAAGCCGTCCTCGGCGCTGGCATCCGGAGGCGCGACTTCTGGGGTGGGAACGCCAATCCATCCCGCCTGTAGCCCCATCGCACCCAGCAAGCCAATATCCTTCTGGTTGAGAAACACAGGGGCCCCGGTCACTCTCTTCAGCAGGACCGCGCCACCCACATGATCGATGTGAGCATGAGTGACGACGATCTGACGCAAGGTGAGGCCATGCTTCTGCAGCCGGGAGAGAATCTCTGGAACGTTATCTCCAGGATCGACAACGATGGCTTCACGCGTAACCTCGTCGCCCAGAATAGTGCAGTTGCAATGGAGCGGGCCGACTGGAAAGCTTTCAAGGATCATTGCTACATTTTAGGGGATTTGATCTTTGGCGCCGGCGCCGCTGGTTACAATGCGCCATGCGGATTTATGCGGTGATAGGGGCATTGCTGGGTTGGTTCGCACTCGCCCTGCAACTTTACCTGATGCTCGTCCAATCCTCTGGCCCGGCGATGTTGGGGATAGTGATTACCTACTTCAGCTTCTTTACTATCCTTACCAACCTGCTTACCGCATTGGTTTTTACCGCGATTGCGTTCGGCCCGGAAACCGGCTGGGGACAGTGGTTCCGCAGTCCAACGGTGCAGGCCGGCACGGCTGTCTATATTGCCATTGTCGGGATAATCTACCAGCTCTTGCTGCGGCAGCTATGGAATCCGCAAGGTGCTCAGTGGGTTGCCGACCTACTGCTGCATAGCGTTATTCCGGTTGGGTATGGAGTGTATTGGCTGCTTTTTGGGCCACGCACAGGATTGAACTGGAAGACTGCCGTCGCCTGGTTGACATATCCCGCCGTGTACCTGGTGTACATCCTGGCGCGGGGCGCGGTGAGCGGGCTTTATCCTTATCCATTTGTCGATGTGAACGTGCTGGGCTATGGCGGCGTGCTCGCCCGGGCCGCGCTTTTTCTGCTGGTGTTTCTGGGTACGGGATTGCTGGTTGTGGCCTTGGCGCGCCGAATCCGAGCGCGCTCCTGAAGGCATCCGACTTTACGGCAGATCTCTAAACAAAGGACACGGCTAAAGAGGCCGCGGAAAAACCCGGTTTTAGGGTAGGCCGAGGATTTATCCCCGGCGCAACCGCAATGTAAGCATCGTGGCCTTTAGGTGTGGGGCATGCTTTCCTGCCCGATCCGAAGTCTTCCGCAGCCTGTTCAGCTGTCAAGGAAAGTCCTGTATTCGCGCGCGCTTACTTGGCAGGCGCCGAGGGCTTGGCCGGGGTGGTATGCGTAGTCTGAATGCCCGAGAACACCGAACGAGCTCCGCTGTTGCGTTGGATCAGCACCGTAAGTCCGATGGAAGTCAACATGAACACGATGGCAGCCCAGGTAGTCACCTTGGTCAGCAGATTGGCTGCTCCGCGGGGGCCGAACGCAGTCTGCGATCCTTGGCCGCCAAAGGCGCCCGCGAGGTCGGCGCTCTTACCCTGCTGGACCAGAATGACTCCAATCAGGATGAGGCAAACGATAACGTGAATAGTACCGATGAACCAGATCATCTGAACATGAACCTCAATCGATGGTGCGGAAGGGGGGACTTGAACCCCCATGCCTCTCGGCGCCACCCCCTCAAGATGGTGTGTCTGCCAATTTCACCACTTCCGCGCTTAAAAACCGCTATAGTTTCAACCACTTGCCCGCGCAGCCCGTGAGGGGTAGTTGCAGCTGCACCGGATTTTGCACCGACCCTGCACTTCCGCCCATTCCGCAGAGAGAATTGCGTGCCAGGGAGGCCCGCAAGCTTGAGAAACAGATCTTGCACCGCATTGGCCTGCGGGTGAACATAGCGCATTGTCGTCTTAATGCTATCGTGCCCGGCTACGTACTGCAACGTGAAGGGGTCGGTGCAGGCCGCCAGCCTCGGTAACAAAGGTGTGTCTCAGCCCGTGGAGGCCCGCATCTGGGGTGGGTCTGGATTGTGGCCCGAAGTTCCCCCATTTGCGTCTCGAGAACCCACGTCCCAGAGGCTGCTCAGGACTTCCCGGATGGCTGAAGACGTAGTCGCATTTTGAGGTTGCCAGGAGCGCCTCCAGCACCTCCTTCATCTCGGAGTCAATCTCCAAGGTTCGCTTGCGTGCCCGCCGCTTCAGGCCTCGTTTGATCACCAGCGATCCGAAGAGGCGTCCAGCGATCGGCTTTGAATAATAAAGACGTACGCAGTCCTTCATCAAGTGGAGCATCTCGCCACGGCAGATGCCTGAGCGTCGGGCCAGGATCGAGGCGGAGCGCAGGGGTTCGGGCGCGTTGCCTATCCAGTCGAGATAGGCTTCCTCGCTAAAGACATAGTCGGTTTCGCGTTCCGCTCCCTCATCCTTAGTGTATTGCTCGATTTCCGGGACAGTCTTGATGAGCTTCAATTTGCGATGGGCGTACCGCAAGGCCTTGCGCAGCGTCGCAAGATA
>DASRRN010000230.1:0-7990 GCA_035695685.1 Acidobacteriaceae bacterium
CAGCGTGTCGCGCAATGCGATCCTGATCACGCCCCACAATCGAAGCTACGAGCCGCATGCCTTCGTCCAGGATGACTGGCGTGCAACTTCGCGGCTGACGCTTAACCTGGGCGTTCGTTGGGACTATTACCAGCCCTATACAGAGATCAACGACTACCTCTCCAACTTTGATACCGATATTGGAACCATCGTGGTTGCCGGAACGCCGGGCGTCAATAAGTATGGCAACGTGCAACCGGACTACACGAATATTGCGCCGCGGGTAGGGTTTGCCCTTACGGTGCTGCCAAAGACCGTGATTCGCGGGGGTTTCGGCATGAGCTACGCACCCGAAAATCTGACCTCAGGGTCCGCGCTGGTCAACCAGCCATTCACGGGTTCCTATGGTCCGTGTGCGACGGTGCCGGGAGTGGGCACGTCTACGGGATGCAGCAACACCTACTCCCACCTGGCAAACGGGTTGCCCCTCCCAACCCCACGGAGCGCCACCAACCCCTCGGGTTCGGTGAGTGCTGCGCTGGAGCCGCACTTCAAGTCGACCTACCTGGAGCAGTTCAACCTGGCGGCAGAGCGTGAATTCGGGGCGACCGTGGTGAGCCTGACCTACGTTGGCGAGCTCGGCCGCAGAATGGCTTACTACCTGCCGGATGCGAACACGTTCGCGGCAAACACAGGGGTCGCGGGCGGTTCGGGGTTACGCACGTACGCCGCCACGGCGCCCAATGTCACTACCGTTCCTCTGTTCACCTCGCTGGGCCACGGATCGTACAACGGTGTGCAACTGGTTGCCAAGCGGCGGCTAACCAACGGCCTGGATCTCTCTTTCAACTACGCCTACGCCCACGGGTTGGATGACTCTGAGGCGATCAGCAACGATGGTGGTGACGGCTTCGGGTCGGTCCCGTCGCAGGTACCGACGGTGGAGTATGGCAACTCAAACCTGGATGTTCGTCACCGATTTACGGGAACTTTTAACTACGCTCTACCCTTTGGCAATAGTCTGACCGGGATCAAGAGTATCGTGGGGAAGGGCTGGCAGGCGAACGGTCTCGTCTCCTGGAACACTGGGCTGCCCTTCTCGGAAACAAACCTCAATAATGTTGGGGGAACGCGACCCGCCACAACCAACTCCGATCGCCCCAATCAGATTGCGAGCCTCAAGCCCGCGCATCGCTCGGTCACGCAATGGTTCAACACCGCAGCATTCCAGGCGCAAGCGGCAGGAACGATCGGGGACGAACATCGCAATCAGATCAGTGGCCCGGGTCTGCAGCGGGTCGATCTTTCGCTGTTCAAGACCTTCGACGTGACGGAGCGGTTCAAGTTTGAATTTCGCGCGGAGGCTTTCAACGTTCTGAACACGGCGCAGTTTGCCTTTCCAACCGCTTCACTTGGTAATGCAACGAACGGCAAAATTTCGAGCACGGAAAATGCCTACAACCCACGGATCATTCAGTTCGCCGGCAAGGTGTACTTCTAAATTGCAACGCCAAGGGAGCGGATCCGGATCGCGGGTCTGACCCCTTCTCTCAAGATTCCCCGGAGCTTGATTTCATGCGAAGAAGGTTCTTCCTGAAGGGCGCTTCAGCCGCTACTGTGGTCACCTCGCTCTCGGGCCGCGGTTTCGCCGGTGCTTTCGCGGATGGAAAGCAGCCGCGCGTTGCTTACGGCGGCATTGGCATCGAATGCAGCACCTACAGCCGCATCCGGGCCCGGATGGAGGACTTTACGATTCTGAGAGGCAAAGGGCTCACGGAGTCGAAGCGTTTTGCCTTTCTCAAGAACTATTCCGCACCGTTCATGCCGACGCTGGTTGCCACGGCAGTGCCTGGAGGCCCGGTCGAGACGGCGACCTACGCGACGATCAAGGCCGAATTTCTAGAAAAGCTCAAGGCCCTGTTGCCGCTTGATGGGTTCTTCCTCCCGATGCATGGCGCGATGTTCGTGGAGAGGATGCAGGATGCTGAAGGCGACTGGATGGAATCTGCGCGAAAGGTCGTCGGGCCGGATTGCCTGATGTCAGCGTCGTACGACCTTCACGGAAATGTGAGCCAGCGGGTGATCGATAACATCGACATGCTTTCTGCCTTCCGTACCGCGCCGCACGTCGACCAGGAGCAAACCCTGCAGCGCGCGTGCGGCATGCTTCTGCATTGCCTCAAGATGCACATCCGCCCGACGTTGATGTGGGCGCCCATCCCGGTACTGATGCCAGGCGAACGGAGCAGCACGGATTGGGAACCAGGCAAACGGCTCTGGGCGCAATTGCCCAAGCTGAACGAGGAGCCGGGGATTCTCGACGTGTCGCTGCTGGTCGGGTATGTTTGGGCGGACGAACCACGCTCGACGGCGAGTGCCGTGGTCACGGGCACTGCTCCGGCCACGGAGAAGAAGATTGCTACCGATCTGGCCCGGCAATACTGGGACGCCCGCAAGGAGTTCAAGTTCGGTACCGAGACCGGGACCATCGACGAATGTATTGAGAAAGCCATGAAGGTGAAAACTCACCCTGCCATTCTGGCTGATTCGGGCGACAACCCTACGGGCGGCGGTAACAGCGATCAAGCGGAAGTGCTGGATAGGCTGCTGCACTTCAAGGCGCAGAACGTGGTTTTTGCCGGGATTACCGATAAGCCGGCCACCGATGCCTGTTACCGGGCCGGCATCGGTGCGACGCTCCCGCTCTCGATCGGCGCGACGCTTGACCCGCTGGGAAGCACGCCAGTCAAGGTGAACGCCAAGGTGATCTTTCTTCTGCCCGCATCCGCGGAGCAACTGCGCGAAGCAGTGGTGCAGATCGCAGGGGTCACGCTGGTGCTATCCGCGCAAAGACGGCCATACCATGACATTGTGGATTTCACTCGTTTGGGACTTCAGCCGTCGTCGTACAAGATTATCGTCGTAAAGTCGGGATATCTCTCACCGGAGCTGGCACCCCTGGCGAATCCGAGTTTGATGGCTCTCTCTGATGGAGCGATCAATCAGGATATTGTTCATTTACCGAAGAACAAGTTTCGCAAACCGTCTTATCCTTTTGTAGAAGACCTCACCTTTCAACCAAGGGCGATTACTTCAGCGCGCGCCCCAGCTTAACACCGGCCGGATGTACGATTGGGCGCGCTGCTCAAAAGGCGTGCATATGACTCTCTTTTCCCGGGCGTCAATACAGGTGACTCAGATCGATCACTCATCGTCTTCGCCGAGAATGTTGCTTACGCGGACGATGGTTTCGATCTGTTCCGGGCTGAGCCGGGAGAGTAGATTCCGCCGCACCGATCCTGCATGAATAGGCCGCGCAGCCTCGAGCTTCTCTCGCCCGTGCCTGGTGAGCACCACGATCACGACGCGCTTCTCAGCCTCAAGCCGCTCGATGAGCTCTCTTTCCTGCATCCGCGTGAGTTGGTGAGATAGCCGGCTTTTGTCCCAACCCATCGATTCGGCTAACGTTTGTTGACGCATCTCCCCTTTGCCACATCCGGCGAGGCGGGAAAGGACTCCAAAATCGGGGCCGGAAAGGCCGGTCGCCGCTGCGATATCGCGCCCGACCCGGGCCATTACGTCTTCGCCCATGAGCTTAAAGGCATGCCAGACGCGGAGCTCGTGAGGGGATAGCGGCTTGATCGACATGGTTAGGAGAAAGGTTATCAGGGATAGGTTGACACGACAACCACCGTGTCAATGTGACGAACTGCCGAGATGCGCAGCGCTGGGGCAGATTGCTCGTGACGATTTGCAGTATCGCAGAGATATACTGCCCAGGATGACCAACCACACGCTCCCAGTAGCCATGATGAAGGATCCTGTCACATGGCTCTACCCTCCTATCGAGCCGTACAGCACGGGCCGGCTACAAGTGTCACCGATCCACGAGATCTACTTCGAGATAAGTGGTAACCCCTCGGGTAAGCCGGTGGTGTTTCTGCACGGCGGTCCCGGTGGCGGCTCCGATGCCAAACAACGCCGATTCTTCCACCCGGGAAAATACCGCATCGTCAACTTCGACCAACGTGGCTGCGGCAAGAGCACTCCGTACGCGTCTCTTGAAGCCAACACGACGTGGGACCTGGTCGCCGATATCGAGAAAATCCGCGAGCACCTGGGTATTGAGCGATGGCTGGTATTCGGAGGATCGTGGGGTTCTACGCTTGCTCTGGCTTATTCCGAGGCGCACCCTGAACGGGTTACCGAACTCATACTGCGCGGCATCTTCCTCCTCCGGAAGCAGGAGATCGACTGGTTTTATCAGCACGGTGCTTCCGTTCTATTTCCGGACGCATGGGAGCCGTACCTCTCCCATATTCCAGAGAGCGAACGCGGCGACCTGCTTGCGGCCTACTACCGGCGCCTGACAAGCGAGGATTCCGCTGAACGGCTCGCTGCGGCGAAGATCTGGAGCGGATGGGAAGGCGCTACGTCGAAGCTCCTGCCCGATGCCACATTTACCAGCCACTATGAAGAGGATGAATTCGCGCTCGCTTTCGCGCGTATTGAGGCTCACTACTTTACCAATAAGGGCTTTCTTAAAACTGATGATCAGTTGCTCCGCGACGTGACGCGGATTCGACATATTCCCGGGGTGATTGTGCAGGGCCGTTATGATGTTGTGTGCCCTATGGAAAGTGCGTGGGCACTCCACCATGTGTGGCCCGAGGCTGACCTCATCATCACGGCCGACGCCGGCCACAGCGCATCAGAACCAGCAAATAGCCGGGCCCTGGTCGCAGCGACCGATAGATTCGCGGGGTAACGCTCCGCGCGAGTGACGCTGATTTAGCCGCGGATCGAAAATGCAGCTCAGGGGCTTTAGCCCAGATCTTTGTTGGTCCCCAACGGCCCGACTAAAGTCGGGCCCGATACAAAGCATCAGAGCGGTGACTCCAAGAAAATTCGCGTAGTTTGCCATGAGGAATTGGAAAAGCCGTACCTCAGAGGCTAAAGCCCTCAACAGGCCAAGCGCAATCCGGCACGGCTGAAGCCGTGCCCTTCGTCCAGAGTTTGTCCTTAGCCTGTAAGGCCTGGATCAACCGTCCCTGCGGGACCCACGGCAGGCCGGGGCAGGCTTAGTTTGGAAACGGGGTTCTCACGCAGGCTCTAAAGCCCGTACCTACCGCGTGTAGATATCAGCTCGCACCTACCCGTCTGGGCCTACCAGCTCGCACTCGCGATGGTAGTATTGTCGTGGCCGTTTGGCGAAAAGATCAGAGAGTGGCTTGCATGTTCCAAGACTATTCATTTCGTAATCCGGTACTGTCACTGTGGCAAGCGTCGGTTGCTGAGGTACACCGGCGCCGGCAATCCGTGCAAAGCCGTATGGCTGCGGCGATACCGAATGTCGCGCCTGCTGCATCGACACAGGTGGCAGATTTAATGGCCCCTGCCCACTTGCTCGCGACGGCGGTGTCTAAAAATCCGTCCCCAGCGAACCTTTTCAATGCACCCAAGGCCGCGACGGGCCCAAGGTCAACGGTTCAGAGTGCAGCGGATTGCGCAAAAGCCGCGGCGGAGTTTCTATGGGCAGAGATGACGGGCAACCAGGTCCGGGCAAAAGAACTAGCGGGAGAACTAAAGTATTCGGTCTGCGATACAACTGGTTGGGCGGAATGCGTCACCACCTTCCTGACATACAAAGCGCTGCACACTACGTTGCCGTACCGGCCGAATAAGGATGTGGTCATCAATCTGGGTACGAGAAAGAAGCTTGCAATCATTGGCGACTGGGGTACAGGCGATGCAGTCGCAATTAACGTGTTGCAGCAGGTTGCCAACTTCAAGCCTGATGTTTTGATTCATCTCGGCGACGTTTATTACGCCTGCACGCAGAGTGAAGCCCATAACAATTTTTTGGATATATGCCGGGTGGTTCTGGGTGACAGCGTTTCACTCTATTCCCTGTGCGGCAATCACGACATGTACTCCGGCGGTACTGGATATTACTGGTTAGTGGACCGGATTGGCCAGCAGTCCAGCTATTTCTGCCTGCAAAACGATGATTGGCAATTCCTTGCGATGGATACGGGGCACAATGACAGTGATCCGGGGACGGTTTCAAGCAACATGACCAACCTGATGACGGCGGGCAGTTGGTCTGAGGGTAACTGGCAGCTGCAAAAAATGCAGCAAGCCGGCAAACGCAAGACAGTGCTGCTTTCTCATCACCAGTTGTTCTCGCCATTTGGCTCGGTGGGCAAGAATGCTGGCCAGGATTGTGCATACAATCCCAATTTGCTTGCGATCTTTCAGCCCGTTCTTCCCAACGTCGAATGGTGGTTTTGGGGTCATGAGCATACCCTTGCGATTTACGATTCGTATCTGGGATTGAAGCGCGGACGCTGCCTGGGCGCTTCTGCGGTTCCCGTGTTTACGAATCAACAGAAGTACATTCCCGGAATTGGATTGCAGACTTGCCCGGGCGCGACACTGCCTACGTGGAACTCCAAAGGAGTCTTAGGCGACAACGGTACGCAATATGACAATTGCTTCGCAATCATGACTCTTGATGGCGCTGCGGCCAATGTGGACTATTACAAGGTCCCACTGCTCAAGAGCGCCGTCCGGTTAGATGTGACCGATACCGTCACTGCGTAACTTTTGACTAAGGATGGGTTGTCATATGCGCCGGACGCTCGCCTCCGTCTCACGGTGAGAAACGTTTCGATTTTGGGGCATTGGAAGTTCGCCATCATTGCTTTCCCGCGATTCAAGGAAGGCCTCGAAAAGAATCGCATACAGCCCTTGCCGACTTGTTAATCTCTCGTTTCGCGCCCGGAGAAATTCAAAACGAAATGGAGACCAGCGTTCCGCTTCTTCCAAGAATTGTGGAGAGAAAAATTCATGTGAGTTGGCGATCGCCCCGATGATGAGCGACCGCCAGCTCATCCTCAGGAGTTTCTTGAGCATCTCAGTTCCATTGGGCAAGTGATCCATCCGGGCTGCTACGTGCTCGCTGAAGTTCAAAAGCTGAATCACGAGGGCGTCCAGTGGGCTACCGAGCACAGCGGCGCGAGAGAACAGGGTGAGTGAACCACGTCGTATATCCTCACGCACATCCTGCAAATCGTCTCCCAGCTGAAGCAGCACACCCCATTCAAACGCGAATAGGCTTTCTTCCCCGCTAAGGCAGCCATGAGCAAGGCAAGCGTCCGCCAACACAGAACTACCACCTTTCGCGCAGCTCATCCGCAGCAGCTCGGCGTCACCGGGATGGTTACCCCTCCTCAGTTGCGCGATACTCTCCTCTTGTGCGCGGTGAATCGCCAATAGGCAGTCAAAGACCTGGGGATAACGAACGCGAGGATATTGTTCTTCGATCAATCTGACCAAGGTCCATAAGGCGGCCTCGCGATAGTTGTGAGCGGAAAGTCTCTCACCGCACAATCGATACCGAAAGCGCTTACTGAACCTGAGCTTCGTTTCAGCGGAGATGTCCTCACGATCCAGATAATTGTCGCTATACGGATAGAGGAGGCTGTACCCCAAGATGGACGGCGTAAGTCCCATGCGCTCGCCAAGCAGCGGCTGCAATCCGCAAGCAGTCCAGGCATTGCGGCATGCCTGAATGATGTCGGCCATGCTCAAGCTTTCGTCAAACTGTCTCGCCCACCGCGCAAGCTTCGAACCCACGGGCAAAAAGTCCTCCGTCAGGATCCTGACCGCTTCGTCCTCCAGATCCAGGGCGGCGGCAGAAAATCGAGCGAAGGCGGCTACGATTCGATCCTGTGTGTTGATGCGCTCCGCTTTGGTCCGTGGGGCTCTCCTCAGCTCGAGCTCAACATCCCACAACGCCTGGTCGTAGGCTTGCTCGCGCTTCTGTTGTACTTTCGGAGTGTACTGTGGGCCATTTTGCGCTGACGGTGTCGCGCCCCGATCCCAGACCTCGACGATCTGCGCAACCTGCCCCTGAACCCATGACCAGCTGTAGATTTGCCCCATCTCCTGGTGGTTACGAAAAGCCCGGTCAAATGGTTCCATCACTAGCTTCGGGGCCCAAACG
>DASRRN010000231.1:0-6816 GCA_035695685.1 Acidobacteriaceae bacterium
TCTGCTGACCAGCCTTTTGTTTGAAGTGAGCGCGACGAATCCGCTGCTCCTTGCCCTCCCGGCCGCCCTGCTGATCGCAGTCACTGTACTCGCCGCCTATCTGCCGGCGCGCCGCGCCGCGTCGATCGACCCGATGCGAGCTCTGCGGGCGGAATAAACAGCGGCGAGCACGAATCGCAGCTTGAGGCTGAGTCGACTACCGGCTCTCCCTCCTTGTACTTGCCAATAGCTGGCCAGCACCATCTATCGTTTCGGTCTGAACCGGTGCCGTCCTTTGACATCAGTGCTTTTGCAGATGACGCCGTTCCTGGCTCCGATTACTCTTAGACTTGACCGAGGCGCGCCCCCCAGTGTTCGGCGGTTCCCTGTACGAGGCCCCTGGCGTGAGACTTCGCGGCGTTCTTCTTTTCATTGCAGTGCTCTGCTCGTTCCTTTCTTCCTCTGCTGTTGAGACTGCTTCCGTTCCGGTTGCACCCAATGGCCGCCAGGCAATACAATGCGAGGCCGCCAGCCCCTTCGGCATTCCCTTCCCTGAGAGCGGCGATCCACAGGCGTGGCAGGTATGGCGTCAGCGAGTCCACGCGCAAGCGATGGCTCGACGGACGGCTGGTTCGCACCCGAACAATGCGAGCGGCGGCGCCTCGGGCGGCATCATCGAGACCATCGCGGGCGCTGTGCCGTTTCAAAAGCCGGTGAACGCGCTCAAAACCGGATTCGGCTTTATGTCTGGCATCGTCGAAGACGGTGCCGGAAATCTGTATGTAGCATCTTGCGACTTCGGGATCGTGCTCAAGGTCGATGCGGCGTCCAATACGACGGTCTATGCAGGACAACCGCTAGCGGTCGGACCAGCTCTCTCGACTGGCGACGGCGGGCTCGCCACTTCCGCGCGGCTGCCCTGCCCCTCCGGACTTGCGATGGATGCGGCGAACAATCTCTACATCACAGACAGCGAGGTCGGGACGGTTCGAGTCGTAGATGGAACGACCGGCATCGTCCAAACCATCGCCGGCACACCGGGTCATCTCGGGCACTCGGGAGATGGCGGCCCCGGCACCGCTGCACTGCTCGAATATCCGATCGGGGTCGCGCTGGATGGACTGGGAAACTTATTCATCGAGGACGAAAATTATGTGTGGCGACTCAATCTGAGCAGTGGGATTATCCAGACCTTTGCGGGCCTTGGCCCAACCACAACTGGATGCAATCCTTCTACCTCCCAGACATGTGCGGCGCTGCAGACCAGCTTTCTCTTCCTTGCCCCAGCGGTTGCTGTCAGTAATGGATACCTCTTGCCGCCCCTGCGTTTATCAACAACAACTTGGCAGGCTCGCTGTCACCCAGCATCGTCCGCATCGGCCTTACTTCTGGCACTGTACAGTTGCTCGCCGGTGGCGGCGTCAGTGCAGGCACCTCGACGACCTACCCGGCAATCGGGCTGGACATCAATCCCCAGGGCATGACTATGGACGCCCACGGGAACGTTTATATCGCAGGCCCGAACCAGCTTCCAGACAGCGGCCCGCTACCGAACAACTCTCCCTGGATTAATTCGGTTGAGGAGCTGATGGCGACAGACAGCAGCATGCATCTGATCGCCGGCATTGCCTCGCCAAATGTTTCCGAACAGGACGGAGGTCCGGCCACAAACGCTGTTCTTGGTTCTCCTGGAGATATCTGTCTTTCGCCCAGGGGTGACGCTGTCTTTGTAGATTCATTTCGTATTCGCTCTTTTCCCATCGGCGGCAACGTCACCACCATCGCCGGAGATGGACCGGCAAATGAAATTGGCGACGGCGGCATAGCCACACTAGCCGGCCTGGATCAGCCGCAGAGCGTAGCGTCGGATGCGCAAGGAAATCTGTATATCGCTGACACGGTGAACCGCCTGGTGCGGAGGATCGATGCAGCCTCCGGGGTGATCACGACGATCGCGGGCGGAGGGACCCTATACGGCCCTGCCGCCGAAAATGCACCCGCAGTGCAGGTCTACCTGGTTCCATTCAATGTGGCGCTCGATCAAGCAAATCACCTTTACATCCGAGATCAATACAACGGGTTGAGGGTTGTGGATCTGACGACTGGCACTATCAGGACTCTGGTGGCGGTCACCTCCATGGCTGGCCCGATGGTGTTCGACGGAGACAAGACGCTCTACTACGCAAGCCAACAAGGAGGAAATACCGGGCCAAACACTGAGGTTTTGGCGGTCGATGTCACCACCGGCGCAACAACCGGAATTGCAGGTGGCTCGGATCGTTCACCCAGCGGCGACGGCGGACCGGCAACCCAAGCCGGACTCTACGACGTGCAGGGATTAGCGCTCGACTATGAGGGAAACCTGTACGTGGCTGACAGCGCGTTTGAAGATATCCGGAAGATCAATCTCTCCACCGGCATCATCTCCACCCTGGCTGGCGTTCATCCCAGCAATCCATACACCACCGGCTATTCGGGAGATGGCGGCCCGGCGAGCGCGGCGACATTCGACTCTCCAATGGGCCTTGCCTACGATGGCTCGGGTCATCTGACTGTCGTCGATTCCGGCAACCACGTTCTTCGTCAGATTGACCTCACCACAAACATCATCACCACGATCGCGGGCAATCACATTCCTGGCTTCGGCGGTGACGGAGGGTCCCCCTCAGGTGCGATGCTCTACGATCCGAATTCTGCCACTTATGACCCGGCCGGGAACCTCATCATCGCGGATACGAAGAACGATCGCCTGCGCCGCGTGGTGCTGCATCCCACAAATCTCAAAGCGACCTTGGAGTACGGCGGAGGACAATGCCCATCCGGCGACAGCATCACTTACACCGCGACTTATAGCGGGTTGTCCTTCGGCATCGCGCCTACTGGAAGCGTCACCTTCCTGAATGGCTCGACTTCGCTCGGGACCGGCGCAATTGCCGCCGCCAGCGACGGCTCCGGCAACTATGTCGCGACCTTCACTTCGACGTCGCTGCCGGCCGAGAACGCAACCATCACGGCGCAATTCAGCGGGGATGTTCACTACGCCGCTTCCACAATCACCATCACCTTCCAGCAACTGTCGCCGTCATACACGGTCTCGGCCAACCCGGCTGCGCTCACTGTCAGCCAAGGTTCTTCCGGCAGCATTACATTCACGGTGACGCCGCAGAATGGATTCAACCAGGCCGTCTCCTTTCGCTGCGACGCCACGACGCTGCCCAAGGGCGTGACCTGCAGCTTCCGTCCCGCGGCGGTCACACCGAATGGAACCGCGGTGACAACGACGCTGACCGTGCAGACGGCTGGGTCGACCGTCGCAGGGCTGGATACGCCAAGGACGCCGTTCTCCGGCTGGCTGCCGCGCGGTGGGGCGGCCCTGTCGTTGCTGTTGCTCGGTATCCCTCGGGTGCGACGGAAAGCATGGCCCGGTGGAATGGCTCTGCTGCTCTTTGCGTGCTGCTTTGCCGGGGTGGCCGGTTGTGGTGGTGGTGCAAATACCGGCGGTGGGACGCAGAACGCCAATTCCACGCCCCCAGGCAGTTACTCGATTCACGTAACGTCGTCGGCCGGCAGTGTGAGTGCCGCAGCACCCGTAACGGTGGCGTTAACGGTCACGCAATAGCGGCGGCCGGTGGGACGTATCCATTCCAGTCACCGGCGTTGCGCGTTCGTAACCTGTGCGCGCTTGCCAAAGGCCGCGCAATATATCTATCGTTAGAGTGTTCACGGAAGCGTTAACTGAAACGATCCAGGTGCTTCCCCGAGGTGACTCGAATGGCGACAACACAGCAGCCCGCAGCTCCGATGGAAAGTCTCGAAAACTGGGATGAGTTTCTCGAAGGCCGCTATCAGGAAGGCAAGTCGGAAGATGAGTTCCGCCAGTACGACAAGCAGGCCAATCCGGGCGTGGCCGAGTTCTATCGCATCAACCACGAGCAGCAGACCGTTGCCTACGTGCTGGGCAAGGAAAAGGAGTACTTCGGCCTGACGCGCGGCAAGAAGACCATCTGGGAGGCCGGCGACTACCTGAACACGCTGGTTGACGACAGCGATCCGGACACCGACCTGACCCAGATCGAGCACCTGCTGCAGACCTCGGAAGCGATTCGCCGCGACGGCCATCCCCGCTGGATGATCGCTACCGGTTTTGTGCACGACCTGGGCAAGTGCCTATGTCTTTATGGCGAACCGCAATGGGGCGTGGTGGGCGACACCTTCCCGGTGGGCTGCGCCTGGTCCGACCAGATCGTCTTCCCCGAATACTTCGCTGCCAATCCGGACCGCCAGGTGGCCGAATATCAGACCAAATACGGCATCTATGAACCCAATTGCGGCCTCGAGCACGTGCACATGTCCTTCGGCCACGATGGCTACATTGCAGAAGTGCTCAAGAACAACTTGCCCGACGAAGCGCTCTACATGCTGCGCTTCCATTCCTTCTATGCGTGGCACAGGCATGGCGCCTACCAGCACCTGATGAATGAGAAGGACCAGGCCATGCTGCCCTGGGTGCAGAAGTTCAATCCGTACGACCTCTACTCCAAAGGCCATACCAAGCCGGACATGAAGGAGTTGAAGCCCTTCTACGACGATCTCTTCGCGGAGTTCTTTCCCGGAAAGCTCACCTGGTAATGCCGGCGCAGAGCGATGAGGCGCCAGCCAAACCGCTGGTCGTCGCGATCCTGACCGACCTTCACTTCTGGGTGCCCTTTGTCGTGCTGCTGTTCGGCATTGGCGTGCTGGTCATCTGCGCGCGGAACTGACGCGGAATCGAAAACAGCTAGAAGATAGCGCGCACCAGGGTCAGCGTCTGGTGCCCGTCCTCTGAGATCTCGCACCCCAGTTCGCGCGACTCGCGCGGACCGAGCGTATCGCGCATCTGGTCTTCCTTCGTCGCGCCGCCTTTGGTCAAGGTACGATGCACCGTCACCAGCACATTGCGATCTTCATTGTTACGAATCATCCAGTCGCCGCTCGCCGGGTTGGATTGCTCGCAGGGACTGCCCGAGCCGGCGTCGACCCACAACTTCACCACGGCAGCGGTTTGGGGTGGCGGCTTCTTCGCCGCCGGAAGGGCAGCGATCGCCGGAATGAATGCAAGGCCCACAGCGATGCATCGATACATCGCGCCTCCATAGTTGCCACTTCCAGGAAAGGCACGTACCCGTCATGGAAAGCGGACATGAAAACAGTTGGGCCCGGATGGGTTCGATGGTTGCACTGCACCAGAAATGAGTCAAGAAAAATGGCGGCCGGGACCGACGAAAAGGCGCTTCCGCGGTACCTAGAAGCACCCCCTGGTGCGACTTCAATCAACGCTAATCAGCGCAGAAGCATCACCAAACCGGTGGAATGCCAGGTCCAGAATACGGTGGTGACCAGAACGGCGAGCACCAACAATGAGGAGGAGACGAGCGCGAGCTTGAAACGGCCCGCGGGCGCGATAAGAGCGTTTGATAGGGCAGCCGTGCTGTTTCGCGGCAGAGCAATGCCGATTTTGCGGCCATGCATCCAGGTCATGATTGCGATCAGCCGGTGGCGCGGAATAGCCAGCATAAACCGCAAGAGCAGGCCAGGGATCGAACGAAGAACCAGCAGACTGACCAAGATTCCGAGAAAGACCATTAAAGTCATAAGCTGCCTCGCCCGACGATCATACCCATTTCGTCACCGACTTGATGGGTACCTTTGCGCGTTCAAGTAACCAAAGTGGCGTGGGTGCCCATTTTGGAATCTACCGACGGGAAAGCTCTTCATTTTCAGCAACTTCGAGTCGTGAAGAAATGACGAAAACTTTCCCGGAATGAGAGATCTGGGATGACCCATCCCGCCACCAGACCACAACCACAATGTGGTATAGGCTCCTGCTCCGACGCTCGATAGATTGCTCATAGTATGCAGGTGCCCCCCGATCTCGCGTCTCAGCTTTCGAGCGTCGCCATGTCGTCCGGCCGTTCGCCGGAGGCTTGTCTGCGTGAAGCGATCAGCCGACTGATCGAAAGCACCGCACAAACCCTCGCCACGCTTGAAGCGGCGCCGCAGCATGCCGGCTTTGTGCCGCAGCCGCAGGGTTTCTCCGTATACGAATAAAGGCGCCACCGCCTGTGCGGGACGCCTCTCACTCGCGATTCTGCATGCAGCGTGCCAGTCACACGGCACGGTTTCTATCAGACGACCTTCAACAACAGAAGGACCAGGATGATGAGGAGAATGAGGCTGATGCCGCCCCCTCCGTAATAACCAATTCCAGGCCCCATACGATATCCACCAAATCCGAATACCAAAATGAGAATGATGAGAATAATGAGCACGACGCCTCCAGTTTTACTGAAGGAGTCAGATGCGTTATTCAGCTTTGCCGTATGCGTCCCTATCGGTCTTCTCTGGATTGCGGCCTAAGGCAGGCCATTCGGAGCGAGACAAGGTTTCCCACGACTCCGATCGGAACTTGTGTCCGGATCAATATGCAAATTAGTGGGCCGTTCTGACTGAGAAAGACGCAAAGGGCAGCAGAATGGTATGAAACGAAAATGATCAGAAAATGTGATCATATGAACGCCTTGACCTGAAAAAAGTGATCATAAGGCGGTCGGTTGAAAACTTTCTTAGATTTCTTCATTGCATTCGAGGGGGTTTCGGCCTACGCTTGTGCCAACTTTTGCCGAAGATTTCATGAGCAATAGCTGGAAATCCTTGACGGCGTGAAACCCGCTTTGATGCCAAGCTCCCCCTTTTTGTATGTGGTCATTTGCGGAACTTGCTGGATAGGAAATTTTCCTTCGGCGAAGTTGGGCTCTTTTGGGATACGAACTTCCGCGTTTTGCACGGCATGAGACGTGG
>DASRRN010000232.1:0-15292 GCA_035695685.1 Acidobacteriaceae bacterium
TAAAGCCCTCATCAGCGCGAGTCCTGTGGCACGGCTGAAGCCGTGCCCTTCGTTCATCTGCGCAACTCGAAAACTCGTTTCCATTTGGTAAGCAGCCGGCCAACAGAAGCAACCTGATTTTGTTCGGCCAAGCTCTCTTTAAAGCAATCAACAAGTTACATCGTCAGAAAACAAGTTGATCCGCCAATTTGGACAGCTCTGTCTGAACTTAGCCCAGGACGTGTGGGGTTAACCGAAGAAGCTGGACTAGTCCCGCCAGGGACGGCTGAAACCTAGTCCCCCGTGTTCAACCGTTCCTTACGGGACTGGTCGGATTGCTCATATCTGCCCAGGACCGTCGTCCTGGGCTAAGTTCAGACGTCCCTTCGGGACTGGAGCAGAGTTCTCACACACGCTCTGAAGGTCGTCCCCTTCAAAGAATTCGGGTTTTTCCGCAGCCTGTAAAGCCCTCGTCTGGTTAAGCCCGATACGGCACGGCTGAAGCCATGCCCTTCGTCCGGATTTGATCTTGGCGGCTAAGTGATTTTCGTCTCAGCCACTGTCTGGAGGCTTACTGGGCTAGAACTGTAACCGAGACAGGGATGGTATGGGGCGGCATGCAGGAGTTGGAGTCGCAGGCCTGGTAGTGCAGCCCTCCCTCCAGGACATGCTCTCCGGGCTGCGCGGTCAGGTGAGCATGCAGAACGAATTCTCCCGTGTACACGCTTAGCTTGTCCCGGGGAGCAAACTGAAAGGCATAGTCGGTACCCGGTGGGAAGTCGACCGCAGTGACGTTGAGGCCCGGCACTTCAACCACCGCCAGCCGCGCCGGAATCAGCGATTTCTGCGTAGGTGAATGGGAGTTGATGTGCAGACCGTTCGCCACGCGAAAGTGAAGATCGATTTGCGTCGCATGGCGGGCGGGAACCGTTACCTGCGCGGGATAGAGGAATTGAACTGCCGTATCTGCAGGCAGGGGCAACGGCTGATCCTTCATGACCTGTAACCAAGGTACAAGTCCCGCGAAGAGCAGCATGGCACAGCGGAACACTTACTTAGCCCCGGCGGCCAGCGCCTTCTTAATGCTGGCCTCCACTTCGTTTTTGGAAACCAGGCCGGCTGTTTCCGCAACAATCTTTCCGTCGCGGCCCACAAAGTAGGACGTGGGAAGAAACTCGACCCCGCCGTACTTGCGCGACATGGCGTCGTCCCCCACCAGCAAGGGGTAGTTGAGACCCTGCTCCTGGCCGAATTTGGCCAGCTTCGCCCGCGGGGTTCCAGGATCATCCGCATTGACACCGAGTATTTCAAAACCCTGGCCTGCGTACTGGCTGCGCAGGGCAATGAGCCAGGGCATTTCGATCTTGCAGGGCGCACACCACGTGGCCCAGAAGTTGATCAGGACAGCCTTGCCTTTGTAGTCGGCAAGGGAGATCTTCTTCCCCTCAACGGTGCGCAGGCTGAAGTCGGGCGCGCGTTTGCCGCGGAGATCGGGAAGGCCCTCGTCGGCGGCAACGTCTTGCTGGACAGACTGGTTATTGGCGGTTTCAGGAACCAGAGTACCCTGTACCTGGCGCTGCGCATATTGCTTGCGGCGCTTGTAGTTCTCATATCCCGACCACACCATGAGTGCGAACGCGGCGAGAACCAACACGATGACCCATTGATTGCGCTTCACATCTCCCATTCTAATGGACGCCTGCTACGATCAATTGTTTTTCCCCCGGGGATGATTCATGAGCACGCCCACTCCAGCTCAACTGATCCGCATAGAAGCCGAAGGGCTGCTTAGACTTGCGGCCCGTCTGGAGGACGGCATGTCGGCCGACTTCGCGCGCGCGGTGGAGCTGGTGATGTTGTGCGGACAGCGCCGCGGACGGGTCGTGGTCACGGGTATCGGCAAGAGCGGCATTATCGCGCAGAAGCTGGTCGCCACCTTCAACTCCACCGGGACGCAGGCGTTATTTCTCCATCCTGCCGAGGCGTTGCATGGTGATCTGGGCATGCTGGCCAAAGGTGACCTGGTACTGGCACTGTCTTCCAGCGGCGAGACGGAAGAGATCCTGCGCCTGCTGCCCACACTCAAGAGAATCGGCGATGCCCTGATCTGTTTCTGCTGCGCTATGAATTCAACCCTGGCCCTGGCCAGCGATGTGGCCCTGGATGTCAGTGTGGAGCAAGAAGCTTGCGGAATGGGGCTGGCCCCTACTGCATCGACCACAGTGATGTTGGCCTTGGGCGACGCGTTGGCGGTTGCAGTTTCGCTTAAAAAGGGCTTCCGGGCGGAAGACTTCGCCGACTTGCACCCGGGTGGTAGGCTAGGCAGGAAATTGGCCCGGGTGCGGGAGCTGATGCACGGCGGCGACGCGGTGCCCCGAGTATCCGCGGACACTCCGATGCCGGCGGTGATCTACGAGATGAGCCGCAAAGGTTTAGGCATGACCACGGTGACGGAGGGTCAAACCCTGATCGGCATCATGAGCGATGGGGATCTACGCCGGCTGCTGGAGGCGAAGGGATCGGAGGCGTTGGCGATGACTGCGGGCGACGCCATGAATGCCAACCCCCGAACCATTGCCGCGGATGAGTTCGCCGCCCGTGGTCTCAGCATCATGGAAGAGAAGAAAATCACTTCACTGGTGGTTGTCGGCTTGGATAGAACCGTGACCGGCGTGCTTCATTTACATGATTTGTGGGGGCTTGATCTGATCTAAGGCTAGTGACAATTCCCAGATTCTGGATTGCCGAACATCCGTTTGGGGTGGAGTGACACTGCGGATCCCTCGGCTGCGCTCCCCGGATTTCCAGCTTGGTGGCGTTTTCATTGGATCGGTTACATGGATCCCAGGTCTCAAAAGCAAGCCCTGGGGCACCCTTCGATTTCACCCTTCAATTTGTAGCGGCTTCCGCGGCTTCGACGGTGTCATAGGTTTTGATCAGGCTATTGGCGCTGGTCAGTTTTAGCAGTTCGGCGACCCGATAGTTGACCGCTACCAGCCGGAGAAAGCGTCCGCGGCGCTTGCCCGAGACATAAAAGTTGAGCAGAACGCCGAGCCCGGCTGAATCCATGTATTCCGATTCGGTGAAGTCGATGATGGTGACTTTTTCGGGGCCGTCGTTGATTGTCTTTTGAAAATCAAACAGATTGGCCAGGGTAATTGGCCCGTGCAAGCGAAAGATGCGGGTATCCGCGGTGGCGCCGGGTAGAACTTCGAAGGTCAAAGGTTCGTTATACATAGCATCCGTGATTGTAAAAAGCATGCCGCCCGGTTTGATGACAGTCCGGTGAATACCGGCGGTGGGTAACTGAACCATTTAGAATTGAGGGACGTTATCGGAGAAAGTATCCCCTGAATGCACCGTTGGTCGAAGCTCTTTATCCCCACCCTGCGTGAAGCCCCGGCCGATGCCGAGGTAGCTAGTCACAAATTTCTATTGCGTGCCGGGTATATCCGTCAACTGGGCGCCGGAATCTACTCTTACCTCTTCCTGGGTCAGCGCTCCATTAACAAGATTCAGGCCATCGTGCGGGAGGAAATGGACCGCATTGGCCAGGAGTTCCTTTTGCCGGCGCTGCACCCGCGTGAGTTGTGGGAAGAGAGCGGACGGTGGACGGTCATGGGGCAGAACCTGTTCAAGCTGCAGGATCGCAAAGGAGCCTGGCTGGTGCTCGGCATGACCGAAGAAGAGGTGATGACGGACATTGCACGCAAGGAACTGCGCAGTTATAAACAGTTGCCCCAGATCTGGTACCAAATTCAGACCAAGTTCCGCGATGAGCCAAGACCCAGAGCAGGTTTGCTGCGAGTGCGTCAGTTCATCATGAAAGACAGCTATTCGTTTGACTTGGACGAAGCCGGCCTGGATGTCAGTTACAACAAACACGATGCGGCCTACCGCGCGATTCTCACCCGGAGCGGTCTGAACTTTGTTGCGGTGCAGGCGGACTCCGGGGCGATGGGCGGCTCCCAATCGCAGGAGTTCATGGTGTATGCCGAAGCCGGCGAAGACCTGATCGCCAGCTGCCCAGCCTGTAACTATGCAGCCAACATGGATAAAGCGAGCTCGCAACTGCCCCCGGTCGAAGATCTGCCCGGGGAGGGAGCCCCGGAACTGGTCCATACGCCAGGACGGCGCACTATCGAAGATGTGGGTACGTTCCTGCAGCTAGAACCGGTTCACCAGATCAAGACCATGGCTTTCATGGCTTTGACCCAGGCGGTGAAGGCCGGTGCAGCGGAAATCGCCAACCCGGTGGTGGTCTTTCTGCGCGGTGACCACACCGTTAACCTGGCCAAGCTCACCGGGCTGTTTCCTTCTGCGCGCGAACTGCGGCCCATGGTGGCCGAGGAGATTCAGAATACCTTTCACGCGCCGGCAGGTTACCTGGGACCGATCGATCTGGACATCCTGAAGGCCGGCGAGCTGGGGGCCGGCGAGCAGGCCGAAGCGGGGAAGGTAACGGTTATCTTGGATCGTGCTCTCGAAGGACGCCGCAACCTGGTCGCCGGAGCCAATCGGGAGGAATATCATTTGAGTAATGTGACCCCGGGGCGCGATTTTGTCCCTACCTTGATCGCTGACGTTCGTAACGTCAGCGAAGGAGAGGGATGCCCCGATTGTCCGGCAGTGCCGGGCAGTTCGCTTAAGGTGGCCAAAGCAATCGAAGTAGGGCACATTTTCAAGCTGGGCTACCGGTACTCGGACGGCATGGGTATCCGGGTCCTGGATCCCAATGGCAAGGAAGTGACGCCCATCATGGGCTGTTACGGGATCGGAATAGAACGCATCCTAACCGCAGCCATTGAACAGAACCACGATGCCAACGGTTTCTGGCTGGGACGCTCGATTGCTCCCTTCGATGTAGTCGTGACCGTAACCAATACGGGCGACGCACACCTGGCAGCCACCGCCGAGCAGGTGGCGACGCAGCTCGAGGATGCAGGATTTGAGGTTTTGCTGGATGACAGAGACGAGCGGGCGGGTGTCAAATTTAAAGATGCGGACCTGATCGGCATACCTTTCAGGATTAATGTAGGCAAGAAGGCGGCAGAGGGACGAGTGGAGCTGGTAACGCGGTCCACAGCGACCAGCCAGGACGTGGCGATCACGGAGATCGTAAAGCGGTTGCAGGAAGTCGTCTGAAGCCGTCTAACGAGCGGAGTGCTAATTTGGCAGTCAAAATCAAGGTTGTACGCAAGAGCCTGCTGGAACACCCGGTGCGCAACATCATCCTGCTCGTGGTGGGTGGCACGCTTCTGCTCGGCCTGGTCGTTGGCGAGTCGATTTTTGGCTACTACTACTTCAAGTACCGGCACATTGTGGATGAGCGATTGCAGAAGCCGCTCTTCGAGCAGACGGCGAAGATTTATGCCGCGCCGAAGGAAGTGCGCATCGGGCAGAAGTTAACTCCACAAACGGTTGCCCAGGAGTTACGCGATGCGGGTTACAGCGGCGATGGTGATCGCGACCGCTCGCGCATGGGAACTTTTGCGCTCCACGATGGCAGCATCACTGTCCAGCCTGGTCCCCAGTCCTACCATTCCGAGCAGGGTGCTACGGTCACGTTCGACAAGGGCATGGTCAGCCGGATCTCCGGCGACGGTGGCCAGCAACTGGACGCTTATGAACTGGAACCACAGCTCATCACCGGGCTCTCTGAAGGGCAGTACCGCACCAAGCGCCGGCTGGTCAACTTTAATGAGCTGCCGCCGAACCTGGTCAATGCTGTAACCTCGATTGAAGACCGGCGTTTCTTTGACCACGGTGGGGTCGACTATTTCCGGTTACTGGGAGCCCTGCGCGACGATTTGCGGGCGGGCCGGCGGCGGGAGGGTGGTTCCACGCTGACCATGCAACTCGCACGCGGCTTCTTCCTGACCCCAGAAAAGAGAGTTAAGCGCAAGATCATCGAGATCGCGATCACGTTCCAGCTGGAGAACCGCTTCAATAAGCAACAGATCTTTCAGCTTTATGCCAACCAGATCCCGCTGGGACAGCAGGGGAGCTTTGCTATTAACGGCTTTGGCCAAGCGGCGCAGACCTACTTCGGCAAAGACGTGAGGCAGCTGGACCTGGCGGAATGCGCGTTACTTGCGGGAATGATCCAGCATCCCAGTTTTCTCAATCCCTACCGTCATGCTGATCGGGCGATACAGCGCCGCAATATGGTGCTGGATGCGATGGTGGAGACGGCAAAGATCACCAAGGAAGAATCCATACAAGCCAAGGCCGAGCCGCTGAAGCTAGCGCCAATGAATTTCGATGCCGGCGAGGCCCCGTATTTCGTCGACCTGGTGCGCGACCGGTTGGTGCAGCACCTGGGCGATACGGATTTTAATCATCAAGGCCTGCGCATTTACACTTCGCTCGATCCGGATCTGCAGCGAGAGGCCACCGAGGCGGTGGCGGAAGGCATGAAGGTGGTCGACGTGCAAGTGGAGAAAAAGCATGCTCGGCGGGTTAAGGCGGGCGATGACTCGCCGATTGTCTATCCCCAGGTGGCACTGGTGGCGCTGAATCCCCATACCGGGCAGGTTTTGGCTTTGGTTGGGGGACGGAACTATGGCGCTAGCCAGTTCGATCATGCCATCCAACATCGGCCAACTGGCTCCGCGTTTAAGCCCTTTGTCTATGCCGCAGCGTTCAATACCAGCCTGGCCGGAACGATCCTCACCCAGCCTCCTCCCCAGGCTCCTCCCAGCGAGGAGTTGGTTTCCTCCGATCCTGCTCCGCCCGATCCGGGGAGGCCGAGCGGTGTCTTCACCGCCATCACCATGCTCAACAATAATTTGACGACCTTCGAAGGCGGCTATGCTCCGGGTAATTACCGCAACGACACGCGTTACACCGGCGACATCACTGCCCGAACGGCGCTCCAGTTTTCGCAAAACAACGCGACTGTGTCTCTTGCCCAGATGGTGGGTTACAACAATGTAGCTGCTTTGGCCCGCGATGCCGGGATCAAATCAGCTCGCGGAACGCCCGCGGTGGCGTTAGGCGCCTATGACGCCACACCTCTCGATATGGCCGGTGCTTACACTACGTTTGCTAACGGCGGGGTTAGGATCGACCCCTGGTTAGTGGCTTCCGTCCGTTCCGCTTCTGGAGACGTGCTCAACGACTACCCGCCAAACTCCAAGCCGATTCTTGATCCGCGGGCCGCGTACCTGACTTTGTCGCTGATGGAGGACGTGATCAACTCGGGTACTGCTGCGAGAATTCGTTCCCTTGGTTTCACCGCGCCCGCAGCCGGCAAGACAGGGACGGAACATGACGCTTGGTTCGCAGGTTTTACCAGCAACCTGCTCTGCGTGGTATGGGTGGGTAATGACGACTACTCCGACCTGAAGCTCGAGGGTGCGCAGGCAGCGGTTCCCATTTGGGCTGAGTTCATGAAGCACGCGGTAAAGTTGCCGGAGTATTCTGATACGCGTCCGTTCGTCCCTCCCGCCGGGGTCTCGACGGTGCGGCTGGATAAAGTGACGAATCTGATCGCGGACCCCAGTTGCCCGCAAGACTACGACGCTGTGTTTCTTGATGGAACCGCGCCCACCCAGACCTGCGACCAGAGCGCGGGCGATCAGCGCAATGTTTTCCAGAAGCTTTTTGGCCTGGGCAAAGAGCCGACGGTCACTCCTGGACCCCCGGCGAATGGGATACCGGCGTTGCCCGCGCAGCCGACGGGCTCGCAGGCAGCAACTGCCGCGACCCAACCGGGACCGGCCCCGCCTCCTCCTGACCAGCAGCAGAAGAAGAAAAAAGGTTTCTTCAGTAGATTGTTTGGCGGGAAGGGCGACAATGACAAGCAACAACCGCCGCCTGATTCTTCCCAGCCGCATTAGGGTGAAGAAGGAATACGTGTTGGTTGGGTGGAGAGACCTGCATTTCCTCGGCTTCGCTTCGGGATGACAATTCAGTTTTGACAGTCCGGACACCAGTAGGTGGAGCGGGCTCCGAGACCTTGCTTTTGCATGAGGATCGGAGTCCCACAGCGGCGGCATGCGGAGCCTTGGCGGCGATAGACCCATAGCCTGACTGCGGGATTGCTCGCGCCTGTGGTGCGCCGGCCTCCGGTGTAGGTCACGATACCGTCGCTTGCTCCGTCGGCGGCGTTGGCCGTAAGGAAGCGCCGCGCCGTGGAGAGCAGGCAGTCCACTTCGAGCGGACGCAAGGTGGCAACTTTGCGAAAGGGATTTACTCCACAAGCAAAGCAGATCTCGGATTTGAATACGTTGCCGATCCCGGCCATGACCCGCTGGTTTAGCAAAACATTGCCAACCTCTTCGTCCCGGTGTTCGAGCAAGCGCGCCTCAGCCTCATCGGCGGCAAACGACTTGCCCAGCAAGTCTGGTCCCAGCCCGGCAATACCGGCAAACCGCTCCAGAGTTCGAGCGGTGTGAAAGCGAGCGACCGGCACATCGAAGGCAACAGCCACCATCTCCGCACTGCATAACACGATCCGCATGTGGCTACGCGCGCGCCTCCATCGTTCCCCTACGCGATAAATGTGCCAGCTGCCGCTCATCAGCATGTGAGTGGCCAGGATGAGATCGCCGGACAAATGAACTAGCAGCCATTTACCACGCGATTCCACTTGCTCGATGGTGCGGCCGGCCACCGGGCTTTGATCGTTCACGCTGGCCAACGGCGCGTACGCGGTCTCAAAGCGAGTGACCTTTTGACCGGCGAAGGCCTGATGCAGAGCGCGGGCGGAACGGAAGATGGTATCGCCTTCAGGCATTGCTAACCATTGGAGTGGCGGCGGGAGTGGCCGCGGCCAGCGCGACACGGCGAAAGTTGAAACCGCCCGGCGCCAGATGGAAACCGGCGTCCTTTAAAAAGGAAGCCAGGAAGTGCTGCGCCACGGGCTGACCATTGATGGTCGAGATCAACATGCCACCCCGCTGATCTTCGCGGCGTTCCATATCCTGCTGAGCCAGGGTGGCCAGAAAATGACCAAGGTCGCGTGCTGTCGTCGAGCGCTCGGGCTCTTCAGCGGGCAAAAAAACCTGCAGTGCGGGATTATTGCGGCGCAGATAGGCCACCGCTTCACCGTTACGCAGCACCACGCTGGCACCGGCACTGCGGGTGAGCGTGCGCGGAGCATCCTCGTCCTCGGCCGCCGGCCAGCGCAGCACGGAGCCGTATAAGTTGGCCGGATCGGTCGCGGCAAGAAGCACCATCTCCGGCTTCTCGAGCGGCGGCCCATTGCGCAGGGAGCGCAGCAGATCCACGGCTGCGGGCAAGGCAAACTGGGTCGCGCCGAGACCGGCTACGAAATAGCCACGGCGAATGCGACCGCTTTCTTCGAGCGCTTTGAGGACGTCGTAGATGGCGCTGAAGCCTCCGGGCAGGTTCTCACTGGCCGCCGACTCACGGGTGAGAACACCATAGCGGTTGAGCAACTGGTTGGCGAAGGCGTGGCTCCATTCCGTGGGGGAAGCGAGCGATGTTGGCACCAGGCTCCAGCGGCCCTGGGCGCTGGGCGGCGTGGTTCGGCGCGAACGGAACGATGGCAGGTTGTGCTGCCGCTTGGGCTGGCGCGACGAGGCGGGCCGTGCAACATAGGCGCGCAAGGCGTGAAAAGTGTCATTGGTGACCAGGCCGCGCCACACCAGGCTCCACAGGGCATCCAGCGTTTCGCCAGGGTAGCCCCCACCGACTGCTTCGTGCAGTTGGGTAAAGAACGCGGCGCCTGCGCGGCCCAGTTGCTCGAGCAGCATGAGCTCTCGTGGGCTCAATGGATTTTCTGCCGGCGGCTCGGCGCGTGGGGGCAGTAGAGTCCTCAGCTTATCGGCAAGGAACAGGGCGATGCGGCCGTCATGTTCGCCCAGCGAATCAAGGCCGCACCATACTACTTCGCCGGCAGCAATTAACGTGTCCAGGCTGCCGGGCGAGTAGTTGGCCAAGCGCGCAGGGAGGATCGACGTTTCGAGCAACGAAGCAGCCAAGGGGGCGCCCTGCAAGTGTTCTATGGTGTCGAGCACGGCATCGAGACCGTGCCTGCGCTGCAACACACCCTGCCAGTGGGTCGATAGCCGCGCCAGTGTCTGCTGTTCAATTGGTTCTACCTCGCGGCGCAGACGGGCCAGAGACTTGCGCCGGATCAAGCGCAAGACTTCCGCGTCGCACCACTCGCGGTAGACGCCACCCGGACGAAAGCCGCCTTCCATGATGCGGCCGTCTAACAGTAACGCATTCAAGGCGCTTTCTACCTGAGACGCATCGAGGGTGAAGCGCGCTGTGATCTCGCGCAGGGTGAAGGGCCCGTGGGTGCGGGCGAAGCGGCGAACCAGCTCCAGCACCGGCGAGGCCACCGGCTGCAGTAAAGCGGCCGCAATACCGGGCGGAAGCGGAATGCCCAGCGCATCACGATAGCGGGCCGCATCTTCAATGGCAATCAGGCGCTTCTCTCCGGCTATCTTAATTTCGACGAGTCGCCGCCCGCGCAGCAGCCTTTCCAGTTGATTCATTAGTTCGGGATCGGCGAGGCGGCGCAGTAGTTCGTCGCGGGTCAGATCTCCGATGCGCAGCAGGAGATCGTGAATGCCGTCCGCAGAGCGGACCCGCTGGGTTTCGAGTAGTCCTTGCAACTGCTCTTCCACCTCCTGGATGGCATCGGCGTCGAGCAGCTCGCGCAGATCGGCGTCGCCGAGCAGATCGCGCAACTGCTCCTGGTCGATGGAGAGGGCCTGCGCGCGGCGTTCGGCCAGCGGCGCATCGCCATCGTAAATGTAATTGGCAACGTAGCTGAAGAGGAGCGACGATGCGAACGGGGAGGGAGTGCGCGTGTCGGCCACATGCACGCGCACATTGCGCTGACGGATAGCACGCAGCGTTTCCAGCAGCGCCGGCATGTCAAACACGTCGCGCATGCACTCACGGTATGCCTCGAGCAGAATGGGAAACGAAGGATAGCGTGAGGCCACAGAGAGCAGGTCGTAGGCTCGCTTGCGTTGCTGCCACAAAGGCGCACGGCCCTGCGCGCGACGGCGGGGCAAGAGGAGCGCCCGCGCCGCACTCTCGCGGAATTTCGCCGCGAATAGCGCCGTGCCGCTGAGCTGACGCAGCACCAGATCGGTCGCCTCTTCCGCATCGATGAGAATCAGCTCGGAATCTGGCGGCGCATCGCTATCCGGAAAGCGCAGTACGAACCCATCGTCACCCCACATCGCTTCTACGTCGGCACCGCCGCCGGCACGAATACGGCCGGTGATCGCCATGGCCCAGGGCGCATGAATGCGGCTGCCAAACGGGGTCAGCACGCACACCCGCCAATCTCCCATTTCGTCGCGGGTGCGTTCGATGACGATGGTGCGGTCATCTGGAACTACGGCGGTAGCAATTTCCTGGTCAGCGAGAAAGCGGATGAGGTTCTCCGCGGCCATGGAATCGAGATCGTGCTCGCGGGTAAGACGGCTCAGCGCGGCATTGCGCGGCATGTCTCTTAGTTCCCGCATCAGCTGGCCAATGCGGCGGCCAAACTCGAGCGGGCGGCCGGCGTTGTCTCCGTGCCAAAATGGCATCTTGCCTGGTTGGCCCGGCGCCGGCGAAACCAGCACTCGATCATGAGTAATCTCATCGATGCGCCAGGTGGAGGCGCCCAGGATAAATGTGTCACCGGTGCGACTTTCAAAGACCATCTCTTCGTCGAGCTCACCCACGCGCACGGGCTTGCCCTCCGCTCCGGAAAGAAATACGCCGTAGAGCCCGCGGTCGGGAATGGTGCCGCCATTCAGGATGGCCAGCATCTTCACTCCCTCGCGCGGCGTCAGCATGTCACGCACCCGATCCCAGGTGATGCGTGGCCTCAGGTCTGCGAATTCGTCGGAGGGATAGCGGCCGGCCAGCAGATCGAGCACCCCAGTGAAGGCCGTGCGTGTGAGGCTGCTGAAGGGAGCGGCGCCGCGAATCAAACGGAAGACTTCTTCCACGCCGATCTCTCGCTCGGCAAGTGCCGAAGCGGCCAAGGCGGGAGGCTGGGCGACGATGGCGACGATCTGCTGCGCCAGCACGTCGAGCGGGTTGCGTAGAAAGCGGGTCGATTCCACCAGCCCTTCGTGCATGGCGCGGGTCACTGCGGCGCAGGCGACCAGGTCGGCGCGGTACTTGGGGAAAATGACCCCTTCGCTGGCTGCGCCCACATGGTGCCCGGCGCGACCGATGCGCTGCATGGCGCTGGCTACCGAAGGCGGCGCCTCAATTTGGATCACCAGGTCGACGGCCCCCATGTCGATGCCGAGCTCAAGCGAAGAGGTAGCCACCAGTGCGCGCAGACGTCCGGCCTTTAATTGTTCTTCGATCTCGGAGCGTTGCGCGGCGGCGAGCGAGCCGTGGTGGGCGCGGGCCAACTGCTCGTCTGCCAGCTCATTGATCGCGCCGGCCAGCCGTTCGGCGATCCTCCGGCTGTTGACGAAAATAATGGTGGAGTTGCGCTGGCGGATGATTTCGACCAGGCGCGGATGGATAGCGGCCCAGATGGAGGTTCGCTTAGGACCCTGGGAAGCCGCGCCGCTGGGCAATTCCTCCCGCTGGCCCATGCGGGCCATATCTTCGACGGGAACTTCAATGCGCAAGTCCAGCTTTTTAGGTTCGCTGGCGTCGACGATGGTCACCGGACGATAGGCTACCAGGGGAGAGTCCTCGGGTTCGCTTCCCTGATCAGCGGGCGTCCCCACGGTGAACGACGCACCCCCGAGGAAGTGGGCCACCTCTTCCAGGGGCCTCTGAGTCGCGGAGAGGCCAATGCGTTGCGCCCGGCCTTCGGTGATGGCTTCGAGCCGCTCGAGCGAGAGGGCCAGGTGAGCACCGCGTTTGGTGGGGACGACGGCGTGAATTTCATCGACGATCACGGTGTCGACTCTGCGCAAGCTGGCAGCGGCGTCGGAGGTAAGCAACAAGTACAGCGATTCAGGGGTGGTAATGAGGATTTCGGCGGGATGGCGGCGGAAGCGGCTCCGTTCCTGTTGCGATGTGTCACCGGTACGGATACTGATCACGGGCTGGTGGAAGGCGACACCTGCCTGCCGAGCCATGTTTGCGATGCCCACCAGGGGGGAGCGGAGGTTGCGCTCCACGTCCACGGCCAGGGCTTTGAGCGGGCTAAGGTAAATGACCCGGCAGCCTTCGGTCTCATCGGCGGCGCGATGCAGCATGAGCCGGTCGAGGCACCATAGAAAGGCGGTGAGGGTTTTGCCGGTGCCGGTGGGGGCGAGGATCAGGGTATTTTCACCGCGCGCGATGGCCGGCCAGCCTAACCGCTGCGGGGCAGTGGGTTGTTCGAAGACGGCGCGAAACCAGGATGCGGTTACGGGATGGAAGAGCTCCAGGGCGTTGGTGGTTGCCGGCCGAGTTTGCTTCTTCACTGCCATTGTGTGCTGCTTCAAGGATAGCGGTTAGGGGAGGTTAGGTTGCATGACGGTTTCCATAAGTCCCTGAGCGTTCTGCGAAGGTTGAGAATTGAGGGTTTAGCGCAGCGGTATCCCACATCTCGCGAAAAACGAGCGAGATGTGGGGCACCCGGGGTTTGTCGCGGAGACGGGAGATAAAAAGCAATGGATGGGCTTCGCCCCGTCTTATTCGGCCCACGTACGCTCAGGCGAACGTGGGGCACCCGTCCAGACCCGTCGAACCGGTTCAGGTCCCTCGAATCCGCCCAGATCCTTCGAATCCGCCCAGATCCTTCGAATTCGTCCAGATCCGTCCATTCGCCCTTATTTGTCCAGATTTTATGAACAGTGGGTATGAGCTTTTCACTTTTTCACTACAGACCCCGGATAAAGCATCTGGGGTTGCGTCTACCATCGGCTGCCGTTAGGCTCAGGGGACGATGCAAGCAGGTCAGAATGGACTTACCCCGGAGCTGCTGCGGCAGTTGACCACTCAGGCGGCGGATGCCGCTGACCACGCCTACGCGCCCTACTCAAAATTTCGGGTAGGAGCCGCATTGTTGCTGCAAAACGGGGCCTTCGTAACCGGCGCCAACGTGGAGAACGCGTCGTATGGATTGACCATTTGCGCGGAACGATCTGCGGTGGTTCGCGCGGTCGCCGAGCACGGGCCAGAAATGCGCGTGCTGGCCTGTGCGATCACCAACCTGAACCAGGCGGCGAGTCCTCCCTGTGGAGCTTGTTTGCAGGTGTTGAGCGAGTTCATGATGCCTGCCTCGCGGGTAATTTTTCGCGGCCAGGCGGGGTGGGAAGACTATCGCTTCGAAGAGGTTTTCCCCCACCGCTTCAAATTCGTGAAGTAAGGAGCACCGCTTGGGACGATTTACCGGGTTGCTGGGACTGGCGGCAATCTTAGGGCTGGCATGGGTGCTCTCGACCAACCGCAAGGCTATACGCTGGCGTACGGCGGTCTGGGGTCTAGGGTTGCAGTGGGTCTTCGCCGTGCTGGTACTCCGTTTCGACGCAGGGGAGCGGGCGTTGGCAGCCGCCGGAGATGCGGTGAATCGCATGCTGGCCTACGCGTTTGTCGGTTCGGAATTTGTTTTTGGAGAGTTGGGTAAGCAGCATTCCTCTTATGGGCTCATCATTGCTTTCCAGGTGTTGCCCACCATTATCTTTATCTCCGCCTTCTTCGCCGTGCTTTACCACCTGGGCATCATGCAGATCGTCATTAAGGGAATGGCTCGCCTGATGCAGCTGACCATGCGTATCAGCGGCGCGGAGTCGCTGAACGTGGCGGCCAGCATCTTTATGGGACAAACCGAAGCGCCGCTCAGCATTCGGCCTTTTCTGCCAGGAGCCACGCAGTCGGAACTGATGACCATCATGACCAGCGGCATGGCGCACGTTTCCGGCGGCATCATGGCTGCCTATATCCTCTACGGGATTGAGGCCAAACATCTGCTGGCGGCGGTGATCATGACTGCGCCGGGAACGGTGCTGATAGCCAAAATGCTGGTTCCGGAAATGCACACGCCTGCCACCATGGACCGGGTTACGATGCCGATCAACGAGGAGCACCGGGAGGAGAATCTGCTGGGCGCGATTGCCCGGGGAACGATTGACGGCGGCCGGCTGGCGTTCAATGTGGGCATCATGCTGATCTCATTCCTAGCTCTGATCGGGTTGCTGAACGGCATGCTGGGCGGGATGCATAACTGGCTGGGAGGCCACCACATTCCCTTTCCTGCGAGCCTGAATGTGATCTTCGGGTTCATCTTCTCTCCGGTCGCGTGGCTAATCGGTATTCCCTGGCACAGCGCACATCAGGTCGGCAATCTTCTTGGGACGCGCACGGTGACCAACGAGCTGGTGGCGTATGCTCTCCTGGGTGCGCAGAAGTCATCGCTGGACTTCCGCTC
>DASRRN010000233.1:0-7918 GCA_035695685.1 Acidobacteriaceae bacterium
GCTTCCGGTCTCCAGGAAATAGCCGGCCAGCGAACGCTCGACCTCGGGATTGTTCGGGGCGCGCCGCTTGGCCATTTCGAGATAGTGATTTGCCTGATCGAACTGCTTCAGATGCTGGTAGGAGAGTGCCATCAGCACCTCAGAGCGCGTATCCGGCTTCATCTGTTCGGCTCTGCGGAAATAGCCGAGCGCACCGGTATAGTCGCCGGATTTCATGGTGAGCTCGCCCAGCAGCAGCGAATCGTCGACACGCCTGGGATCGGCGGCGATCACCTGTTTCAGCAGGTTCATCGCGTCTTCGGTTCTGCCCACGACCGCGTAGGTCTGCGCCAGCCCGGACATGCCGTCCGGCGCTCCCGGCTTCAGGCGCAGCCCATGGCTGTAGGCGTCGACGGAAAGCCCATATTGGTGGTTAAGCCGGGCTGCGTAGCCAAGCAATATCCATATCTGGGCATCGTTGGGAGCCGCCTGCGCAGCCCGCTGCGCCAGACTTACCGCGAGCGGATGATTGCCCTGCTTCAAAGCCATCTCCGCAGCGCGCGCGATACGGGCGTCCTGGATATTCGATCCCCACCCGAGCGATTCGTTCGGAGCAGGAGCCTGGCCCTGACCGGAGGGGCTCTTCGAGGCGGTCTTGGGGGCGGTCTTCGGGGCAGACGAGGGCTGCTGGGCAGCAGACGGCCCTACTTCGTATGTCTGAGCTTGCACTGGGTAGCAAACCGAGAAGACGAGCAGAAATAAGTACCCGATCTTCAGGCAGGCAGGTCTGGCAATCAACGAGTCACCGGCAGATTCATCAGATTCAGTGGGCTTCGAAAGATCCATGATAAGTCGAGGACGCCGCTTCCGGAGCGCTTGAAGCCAGTCGCCGGATCACGCAAGTGCATGCGAAGGTAATGCCAATTTAGCCCTAACCTGGGTGCACACGGAGTAACATCAAGTATATGCAAAGTAACGCCTGCCTGTGACATGGACGCAAATGCACGCGAAGGTAACACAAACGCATGCGAAGGTAACGAAACCCGGCCGGCGTGCGCGCTGATCCCACGGCCAATATGAATAGATGTGAATTATAGTGTCGTCTTCAGGACTTTTTTTTGCCTTTCGAGAGGGGACCTTGGAGAGAATCGATTCCGTCACCGCGTCCAAGCGGCCGATACCTTTGAGCCTGATATTGATGACGGCTTTTGCCGTCCATGTCCCTCTTCTATTGATGGAGCTGCCACTCCATTCCTACGATGCGAACCTTCACATTTTCTTCGCCTCTCATTACGTTCATCACTGGTTCGATCCATGGAATGTGAAGTGGTATGCGGGGTTCTCCCAGACGACCTATCCCCCGTTGCCCCAGCAGTGGGTAGCGGTGCTCTCCCATATCTTCGGCCTGGATATGGCATACATGGCGGTGCAGTTCGCCGCAATACTGCTTCTGGCGCTCGGCGTCTACCGTTTTTCGCGGCTCTGGGTAAGTGATCGCGCTGCCTCGTTCGCGGCGCTAGCAAGCGTCTTTCTCGGCGCCGAGAGCTTTCTGGTCTACTCCGCCGGCCAATTGTCGACTACCGCGGCCGCGCCGATCTATCTGAACGCGCTGCCCTATCTGTTCGATTGGATCCGGCACGGCAGGTGGCGGTCGTTTCTCAAAGGTTCGGTGCTATTCACGGCAGCGGCTGCGGCCCACCATGCCACCCTGCTCTTCGGATCGATGTTCTTTGCCCTGCCCATCCTGGCGCTGGTGCTTCTGGACCGCGAGAACGGTCATCGCATCCCCACATCCACTTTCCTTGTGCGCACGGTCAGCATCGTGGTCGTGGTCACGGTGGCGATTGCGGCTGTGCTTCTGCCCTTCTGGATTGCCCTGATCCACAACCCTGTCACGCAGACTCCGATTCCGCACGCCAGCCGCGCCAATTACATACTCAGCCCGATGTGGGGTCTCAATTACTTCGTGATCCCTTACGGCGCCTTGATCCTGGCCCTGCCGTTCATCGTGATCCGAGGCTCGGCTGTCGTCCGGCTCCGTCCTCTGCTTTTCGGCTTCTGGGTGGCCTTCCTGGTGGGCATCGGAGGCACCACTCCGGTGGGCCGTCTGCTGCTGGGTCGTGCCTACGAGGTCCTGACCATGGAGCGCTTCAGCTACTGGGCGACTCTGTTGGCATTGCCATTTGTCGGACTGCTTGCAATGGAGCTGGTCGATCGCTTTCGCATGCGGGCAGTCGTCGGTCTGCTCCTTGCGGCGAGCTTCACCTGTGGCCTGGGTGCAGCCTGGATCATCTACCGTCCGGCGGAAGCCGCGGATTTCAAGGTGGAATCGTCTGCCGCATGGCTCAACCGCGACGGTCATGACCGGTACCGGTACGTCACCCTGGGCTTCGGCTCCAAAATCTCGCGGCTGGCGATGCTCACGGACGCCGGCAGCGTAGACGGGGCATGGAACTCCGGGCGCACATTGCCGGAGCTGACCGAGCACGGCGGCGCGGAGCTCACCAGTTCCAAGTTCTTCGGAAAAAACGGCCTCGACGCACTGCGCGCCATCCTGGACCACGCAGACCACTACGGATTGAAATGGGTGTTTGTGAGGGATCCGTACTATGACCCGCTGCTGACGTTTGCCGGCTTCCGCCACGTGGACGACCTGGAAGACAAGACCATCAGCATCTGGAGCAAAGAGGGAGCGCCGCCGGCGGTCCCCCTGAATACGCCGCTTATCCCTCCGCATTGGCAGGGCGTGATGTGGGGCACGCTGCCCTTCGGCAGCAGCCTGCTGGCGCTGCTGGTTCTTTTCATTCCGGACCGGCGACGGACGGCGGACGAGGAGATCGACTCCTCCACCGCTGCCGAGAATCTGGAGCCGGGGAGGCTGGCCCGATGAACAACGGACGCTGGCTCGCTTTATTCATCACCGCTGCGACCGTGGTGCTGATCGTGATCAGCATTCTCCATCCCAATGAGTCTGCCGTCGCGCTGGAGGATGCAGGCACAACCGGATTGCTGCGCCCGTCTTCTACCCCGCAGGCAGCAGTAGAGAATCTTGCCCGTCAGATCGGCCAGAGGCAGTGGGGGAGCGCCTACTCCAGGCTCGCCAACAAGGGCGAGTTCACCGAGCAGGAGTTTGTCCGCGACCTGACCGGAACCTATATCAGCCTGCGCAGCTACGCCACGCTCGATCACTTCGAGGTGCGGCCTCTGCACGCTTCGGCGGATGACGCGCAGATGCAGTTGAAGCTGTACTGGTCCACCGTCGTTGGCACCTTCACCGACACCAAGGACCTGCACGTCGTGCGAAACGGAGATCGATGGCAAGCGGAGTGGCCTCTGGTGAAAGAGTCGCGCGTGCCACCGCAGGTTATCCCGGTCAATTACTTGCGCTGGGATGTGATCTATCGTGGCCCGGAAGACGACTGGGGCGCTCAGGACGTGGAGTCGCCGCACGTGCGCATTGTCGACATGCACCCGCTGGAGCGCGGCGACGGCGTGCTCGTCATGGGCGAGCTTCTCAATGAGGATGTGGTGCCTGCGTACGTATCGGTAAAGGCGACTCTGCTGGCCAAGAACGGGTCAGTCATTGCTAGTGGGGATAGCTTTGACAAGATATCTCACCTCCTGCTGCCCAAGCAGGTCACGCCCTTTCTCATCCCGTTTGCCAACGTTTCGCTGTCGCAGGTCGGCAGCATTCGCATGGACCCAACCTCCTCATTGATCGCGGCGTCTGCAGATCCGGTGATCGCCATCAAGGATCAGCAACTGAATCCGGCACCGGGAGCATCCCTGACAGGAAAGCTGCTGGATCAAAGCGGCCAGGTAGTGAACGTCGCGCACGTTCTGGGGACGTTTTACGACAAGAACGGAAAGCTGGTCTGGGTGGCAGACCATTATATGGACCGCGCCCTCTTGCCCCAGATACCGGCCTCATTTACCATAACCCTTCCCCCCGACATTGCAGGGCAAGTAAGCAGCGAACGCGCCGTCGTGGCGACATACAGTTCGGGTGGTCTCCAATGAGATTCCGGCTTCCGATTGTGGTCGGCAGTGTGCTCTTGGCCACCATGCCTCAGGCTCGCGCCCAGAGCGTCGGCATGAGCTTGCCGAAACAAGTGCGCGCTGGCGACGCGTTCTCGATCCCGACCACCGGAAGCGGCAAAGCGACTCTGTACATCGTGGGCTTCGGCGGGGTTTTGCGGCAAGAGGTGCAACTGGGCGGGTCGATCTCCTTTGCGGCAGGAGACCTTCACAACGCCGGCCACTATCTGGCAGTTCTGGTGGGAGAATCCTCCAAGGAAGAAGGCGCGTTCGATGTCATCCCGGCAAGTCAGGTGGCGAATGTGAGCTTCCTGGCGAAGCCCTCCCGCCTTGCGGTCGGGCTGCACGACGGGATCAGCGGCGCCGTGTACATCTTTGATGCGAATCGAAACCTGATCACCGCGCCGACACCGGTGTCCTTTCAGTTGTCCGCTGTTTCTCAGTTGTCGGGGGCGCCCGGCGCGACGCAGGTGCGGACGGTAACCACGCGCAACGGCGGTGCCTGGACGCAAATGGACTCGGCGAGCAAAGAGGGCAACGCTCAATTTGTGGCCCGAGTCGGCGATATCTTCGCAACGCGCATCATACAAGAAGTTCCAGGCGATCCGTGCGGATTGAGGATGAGCGCCCGGCCGGCGGGTCAGAAGATTGAGCTAGAGACAGATCCCTTGCGCGACTGTAGCGGCAATGCGGTGCCGGATGGAACGATCGTCACCTTTACCGAGGTGTACGACGGCAGACAAACGACGGTGGATGTGCCCCTCAAACGCGGAATTGCGCAGGCTGAGCTGCCTGCCTACAACGGCGCGAAGATCTCCGCCGCAACAGGTGTTGTCCTGGGAAATGAAATTCGTTGGGGAAAACAGTGATGAGAAGGCTCATCCTGGCGATCTCGGTTGTGGCGGCGACCTTACCCCTGAGGGCCGAACAGCCGGTGGTGCGCGTGGAACCAACCAATCTGCAAGGGCCCCGTGTTCTCAATGACCAGACTAAGTCGACGGTGATTCGCAACTATCTCGAGGCGTGGCAGAGTGTAAGTGCCGCATTGCAGCAGAATCGAGCTGATCTGCTTGACCGCGATTTCGTGGGCACGGCCAAAGACAAGCTGATCGACACGATTCATGACCAAGTTACGATGGGCATCTCTACCCGTTATCTGGACCAAACACATGACCTGCAAATAGTCTTTTATTCGCCAGAGGGATTATCCATCCAGTTAGTCGACAACGTCGAATATGAGGTGCAGGTCCTCGATCATGGCAAGCTTCAGACGACTCAAAAGGCGCGGGGCCGTTACGTTGTGGTGATGACCCCGGCTGAGGTGCGGTGGAGAGTACGCGTTTTTCAGGGCGGACCTGAGTAACGCTGCACTCGGCTTCACCAGTGTGGGCCCCGCAGTAAGAATGTGAGGGATTGAATATTTTGGCTACGTCAGAAAGGGATGTAAAGAATTCAGGGGGTGCCGAATGATATCAGTGGTCGTACCCATTTTTAATGAGGAACTGCTCATACTGCAGTTCCATGAAGCTATCACTAATGCCTTGGAAGAGATCGACGAAGACTGGGAAGCGGTATATGTCAATGATGGGTCCAGAGATTCATCCTTGGAAATATTGCGCGGATTGCAGGCCGCGGACCCGCGCGTAGTCGTAGTAGAGCTCTCCCGCAACTGGGGACACATGGGGGCTATCTCTGCCGGTCTTCTGACGGCGCGGGGCGATGCCACGATCATCATGGATGGCGACTTCCAGGATCCTCCTGAAGTTTTGCCGGAGCTGGTGGAGGCCTGGCGGAATGGCGCAGAGGTCGTCGTCGCGGTAAGAAGGAGCCGTCAAGAGCGGCGCAAGCTTCTGGCCAAACTATTCCCTCTCTTCTATCGCGTTCTTGGCGCTCTGTCCGACTTTCCCATACCGCTGGACGCGGGAATATTCGGCCTTCTCAACCGGCAGGCGGTCGATTCGCTCAATTCCATGCGCGAGCGCAATCGTTACTTGCCCGGATTACGGGCATGGGTCGGCTACAACAATGCTGTCGTCTTCTACGATCGACAGGACCGGGCAGCGGGCGACGGCAAGCTATCGTTCCTGAGCCGGATCAAATACGCCATGGACGCGATTACAAGCTTCAGCTACAAGCCTTTGCGGCTCTGTTTCGCTCTTGCTTGCTTATCAACGGGCGTGGCGGCGTTGCTCGGATTGTCGACGGTATTCTCGCGGAATCCCTTCCACTCTATGGGATTCGGCGTGGCTGGCGCGGTGTTCCTGGTAGGGAGCATGCTCCTGCTTTGCCTGGGCGTGCTCGGGGAATATCTTGGACGGGTGTACGACGAAGTACGTGGGCGACCGCTTTCGATCATCAGCAGGGTCTACTCTCATTCGGAGATGATGCCGGTCCAGGCCGACAACAGCTACGAAGAGATGAAGCCGGCCGCGAGCTTTGGAGTGCATGTGGCATAGGAGTCGCGCAGCCTTCGAGACGTGCTTTTACGAAAAGGTCGCCGCTGGCGACCTTTTCGCTTATGGCGCGAATGCTCGCTTGGCGAGCTACCCCGGAAGGCTTGGTATTAGTGCGGAATGGATATGGGCTTATCGGCGCCGCAGCCCTGAACCCCTTTTTCGACTGCGGTGCCCTCTTCGTAATCGTTCCAGGTCGCAATCAGCAAAAAGGGCATGTAGTTGTCGGCCGAATGCTGGCGCCACAGGTTGAAGGTATCGGTAAAGGTCTGCCCGCAGCGAGGCGAGATATGCCGGTTAAGCCCCCACGAAGCTTTGCTATCGTCGAAGCTGGCCCAGGCGCCTCCTACTGCAATCTTATCGGAATATTTTGACTGCATCGTAGTGTAGAAGTTCGTCAGATACTGTTGCCCCCAGTTGCTGCCGTCTCCTCCCTGTACCGGACTGACCCAGGCATAGTAGCCGTCAATCGCCGAAGCAAACTTGGCGGGCGGGTATTCATTGATCAGGAGGGGTGGTTTGTCCCACTTGTTCACCTCAGCGCGCACTCGATCCCAGTCGGTGTGGTTTCCCTTGGGAAAGATAAAGATTACGGGACGTCCGTTGTACGTCAGATATGCCTGACGGCCGGCCGCGCTCTGGGAAAGGTAGGTTTTGTTGAAGAGCTTGAAGTCCTCCAGCGACTCGTCAGTCGCTCCCTCTTCATCGTCCGTTTCGTCGTACATCATTGCAATGTGGAACTGTTCTTCGGCAGCTGCGGCTTGCATCAGAGCGTAGCTGCGGTCGATAAAGGGCTGTCGATAGCCGTACCAGTCCACCACAAACCCGGAGATTCCCAGGGCCTTGGCCTCACGGATCTGCTTTTGCAGGACAGCGGGATCGTGCGAGGAGTAGCCCACAGCGATGTGCCGGGGATGCCCCCACCACGCTTCATAGACAGCGAGAATCTGGGGCGGAGGGCCGGACGCACGATGGATCAGCGAGGCACTCTGGCGTGAGGCCGTTTGCGAGCATCCATGGGTCAGAGAGAGAACAAAAAGCAAAGCAGCCGCTACGCGAGAGACCATGATCTAGTGACATCTTAAAGCAGCCCGAAAGCATCCGTAATCCGGCAATTCCTAGACATCTCGGAGGCCCCTGCAAGTGCTCAGATAAGCATGACTTCCGCGTCGAAGTCCGGTGACGATGGATTTGCAGGCCGCACGACATACCGCTTTCCGTCTAGGAGAATGATTGCCGGGAGTAGTATCGTTTTCCTATCTGCTTGTAACCAGCCTGTAATGATTCTTAGATCGATGAAATTGAAGAAAACCCTCCCCTGCTTGGAAACTGGAGCACTACAACCTTGGTGAATGGCCAGATGCAGGAATCGAAGTCGCTGCACGCCCGCATATTGTCGGGAAGCGTCGTATTGCTTCTGGGCTCCGGGCTCACGGCTGCGATCAACT
>DASRRN010000234.1:0-4185 GCA_035695685.1 Acidobacteriaceae bacterium
AACAGGCTGCGGAAAAAGGTCGAATAGGGAGCGAAAGCTGTTCCCTCAGCGGCTAAAGCCGGACCTGTTTTCAATCTTTTACGGACGGCCTGAAGGCCGTCCCCTTCAAAGAATTCGGTTTTTCCGCAGCCTGTAAAGCCCAGGGGTTTGTTGGGCCTGTGCGGCCCGACTAAAGTCGTGCCCTGATACAAAGCAAAAAAAATCAGAAATTGCTTGACATGTGAACCAGTGTTGTAGTCAAGTATAACAGTAAATCACGGGGACCTGAATAACCACCAAATCCCACCGCTGAGGAGAATGAACATGAAATCCTTTCGCTTTCTGCTACCCATCATCCTGATAGGCCTCTCCACCGTGGCTTTCGCACAATCGGACGCGCAAAAGTCCTTCGACGAATTGAAAACCCTGGCCGGTTCCTGGGAAGGCACCTATGACGGCAAGCCCATGCAAGTCTCGCTTCGCGTGACGTCCATGGGGAACGCGCTGATGCATGAGATGAGGATCGCTGGAAGAGGGGATGATCCGATCACCATGCTTTACGTAGACGGAGATCGCCTGCTCCTGACGCATTATTGCGACGCAGGAAATCGCCCACGTATGGCGGCCAGCATGTTGCCGGACGGAAAGACAGTGGACTTCCATTTCCTCGATGTGGCGAACTTCAACGATAAGCAAGGCGGATACATGCAACATGCAACGTTCACCACCCTCGACGCGAACCATCACAGCGAGGACTGGACTTTCCTGGCCCAGGGAAAACCGATCAGCGTGCACGTTGATCTGCAGCGGACGAAATGACTGGAGCCCGCTTGTGGCAAGAGATGTCTGGAAAACGTTATGGATCCTGAGTGGAACGACGGTCAACCGATCTACCGCCAGCTGCACGACCGCGTGGTCGCAATGATACTGGACGGCCTTCTTAAGGAAGGCGACCCGCTTCCGTCGGTGCGCAATGTCGCCGCCGAGTATCGCGTCAATCCACTCACGGTCTTGAAGGGATATCAGCAACTGGTCGACGAGGGACTGGTCGAGACCAAACGAGGGCGCGGCATGTTCATCAATACCGGGGCACATAGTGTATTGCTGCAGGGCGAACGGCAAAAGTTTCTGGGTGAAGAATGGCCCAGGATCTACGCCACCATTCAGCGCCTTGGCCTGAATCCAAAAGAACTGCTGCAGGCCGGCGCCGGCCGCCAGCCTTCCCCAGGCGCCGCTAAGAATGATGCTAAGAAAGAGGAGCGCTGAACCATGGCATGCATCGAAGCACACGGCCTGCGCAAAGCCTACGGCGCGAAGATCGCGCTGGACGGCGTTGATTTGCGGGTGGAAGAGGGCCGCATCCTCGGTCTCATCGGTCCCAACGGTGCAGGCAAGACCACCGCGCTGAACGCCATCCTCGGCCTAACTCCCTACCAGGGGGAACTGAAGGTGCTGGGACGCGACCCCTGGACTGACCGCGATCAGCTCATGTGCGATGTCTGCTTCATCTCCGATGTCGCCGTGCTGCCGCGCTGGATAAGGGTTTCGCAGGCGCTCGATTATCTCACCGCCGTGCATCCGCGATTCGATCGTGCCAAGGCGGAAGGTTTCCTGGCCAGGACCACCATCGGCCACGCCAGCAGGGTGAGGGAATTGTCGAAGGGTATGGTGGCTCAACTGCACCTCGCCCTGGTGATGGCCATTGACGCGAAATTGCTGGTGCTGGACGAGCCAACCCTGGGCCTGGACATTCTCTATCGCAAGCAGTTTTACGATTCGTTGCTGAATGACTACTTCGATCGCAGCCGCACCATCATCCTGACCACCCACCAGGTAGAAGAGATCGAGCACGTGCTTACCGATGTCATGTTCATCCACCGCGGCCGCATCGTATTCAGTCGCAGCATTGAAGAATTGGAGTCGCGCTATTTTGAAGTCTCGGTGCGTCCCGAGCAGGTCGCCGCCGCACGGGCGCTCAAGCCGATGTACGAGCGCGAGGTGCTTGGTCGCAACATCATGCTGTTCGATCGTGTCGATCATCAGCAGTTGACCGCTCTTGGCGAGGTGCGCACGGCCGGTATCGCGGACTTGTTCGTTGCCGTCATCGGCAATGAGGCCGGCAACCAGGCCGGCGACACACCCGGCCAAAGACAAGGAGCGGGAAGATGAATACGCCGTCGGACGCACTACGCGAGTCTCCGCTCGAATCGGACCTGGTTACGCCCGCGGTCATCCCGGCGAGCCGGCGCTTCTACTGGTCAGTGCGCCGCGAGTTCTGGGAGTACCGTTCGCTCTATCTTGGGCCCCTCGCCGTCGGGGCACTATTTCTGCTTGGGTTCCTGATCAGGACGATTCATCTGCCGGCTCAGATACGTGCCGCGTCGGCGCTCAACCCCATGCAGCAGCAGGAGCTCTTCGAGCAGCCGTACACTTTTGCGGCGCTTCTGTTCATGGGAGTCATTTTTGTCGTCTCGGTGTTCTACTGTCTCGACGCGCTACACGGCGAGCGTCGCGATCGCAGCATCCTGTTCTGGAAGTCGCTGCCGGTTTCCGATCTCACGACCGTGCTCGCGAAGGCAAGCATCCCGCTCCTGATTCTCCCACTGCTCGCGGTCGTGCTCACCGTTGTTACGCAATTGCTGATCCTGCTGATTAGCAGCGTAGTGCTGCTCGCAAGCGGGCTGAGCGTCACGACGCTATGGAGCCATTTGCCGTTAGTCCAAATGTGGCTAATGGTGCTCTTCCACATGGTGGCCATTCATGGGCTCTGGTTAGCGCCCGTCTACTGCTGGATGCTACTGGTGTCAGGCTGGGCGCGGCGCGCAACATTGCTCTGGGCAGTGTTACCGCCGCTCGCGATCGGCATGGCGGAGAAGATTGCCTTTAACACTACGCATTTCGCCGCCATGCTGGGCCGCCGCTTTGGCGCCGGGCCGGAGGATGTCCCCTTCACGACAGGCCACATGGTGATGGCTCCGCTGACAGAACTTGATCTGAGTAAATTCCTCCTCAGTCCCGGTTTGTGGACCGGCCTGGCAGTCGCCGCGGTATTCCTCGCCGCGGCTGTCCGCCTGCGCCGTTATCGGGAACCAATGTAATTGGCCGCTTGATTCGATGGACCTCAGAAGGAGAACCGCCTATGAGCACTCAACTGCAAACGGCATTTTGGATCGCTGATACGCAGCAAAGGGGCCATTCACTGCGACCACTCGCCGACCGCGCCTTGAAAGCAGCAGCCGGCTTTTGGTTCGTGGTCGCTGTCCTCGGCCAGTTGGTGTTCGCGTTTACCATCGCGTCCTTCTATGGTCTCTCGGCCGCGCACGGCAATTGGCAGCAGTGGAACAAGTCCATGACTCATGGGTACACCCCCGGGCGTCCCATGGGCAATCTGGCGGTCATCATTCATCTCAGCTCGGCCGTCGTCATCCTGCTAAGCGGTGCGATCCAACTCATTCCGCAGGTCCGCCGTCGTGCACCGGTCTTTCATCGCTGGAATGGGCGCATCTACTTCGTGGCCGCCTTCGCCATCAGCATTGCCGGTCTTTATATGATGTGGTTCCGTGGAACTGTCGGCGACCTTTCCCAACACCTCGGCCAGAGCCTCGACGCCGTCCTCATCATGCTTTGCGCCGCCATGGCCCTGCGTTATGCATTAGCTCGTGACTTCAAAACTCATCGCCGCTGGGCCCTTCGCCTATTCATGGTAGTGAGTGCATCCTTATTCATCCGGGCAGGACTATTCCTTTCGCTTGTCCTTAATCGTGGCGCCTTCGGATTCAATGCGGCTACGTTTAGCGGGCCCTTCCTTACTTTCCTGTCCTTCGGCCAATACCTGGTGCCCCTTGCTGTTCTGGAAATCTATCTGCGCACCCAGGACCGGGCCGGCGCGGCGGGCCGCTTTGCCATGGCCACAGGTCTTTTCGTGCTTACGGTGTTCATGGGTGCGGGCATCGCCGCGGCCACCACGCTCGCGTTTCTGCCCAACATCAAAAGAGCCTACGATCACCGCACATCCATCGCCGAGACCCTCTCTGCGACGATAACCAGCAGCGGTATAGACCAGGCCGCTAAGCAGTACCATGACCTGAAGGCGGCGGCGCCCACCACTTACAACTTCGACGAAGACGAACTGAACGCCTTAGGCTACCAACTTATCCAGGCCAATAAGAACAAGCAAGCCATCCGCATCTTCCAGCTCAACATAGA
>DASRRN010000235.1:0-4510 GCA_035695685.1 Acidobacteriaceae bacterium
TAACCGGGTATGAGCCTGCTGAATACAGCGTAAGACAGCTGTTTTTTGAGAGAGAGCGTTAGTCCAGAATGAGTAGACCATCTGAAAGTGGACAACCTGTTACGCCCCGCTTTGGCCGCATCGATGCGGGTTTAGACCAGGTAGAATCCGCCGTCGCACAAGCACGTGATTTTCTATTCTCCCAACAGCACGCCGATGGCTACTGGTGCGGGGAACTGGAAGCCGATACCACCCTCGAATCCGACTACATCATGGTGCATATGTTGCTGGGTACCGGCGACGAGCACAAGATGAAGCGCGCGGTGTCTGAGATCCTGCGCAAGCAAAACGAAGACGGCGGATGGAGTATCTACGCCGGTGGGCCCTCCAACATTAGCGCCTCGGTGAAGGCCTATTTTGCTTTCAAGCTGATGGGCTGGTTGCCAGAGCACCCGGTGATGGTTCGTGCGCGCGAGTGGATTCTTGCCCATGGCGGCGTGGTGGAATGTAATACCTTCACCAAGATCTACCTCTGCTTTTTTGGCCAATACGAATACGATGCGGTGCCGGCTATCCCACCTGAGTTGGTCCTGTTTCCCAAGTGGTGCTACTTCAACATCTATGAGATCTCGGCGTGGTCGCGGGCCATCCTGGTGCCGCTTTCCATCGCTTATGCCAAGAAGCCGTTCAAGAAGCTGGCGTCTGAAAATGGGATCGATGAGCTTTTTGTCGGGGGTAAAACCAACGCCAAGCTTCACCTCCGTTGGGATCGCAAAAGGGTACTCGGCTGGCGCAACTTCTTCCTGGTCGTAGACCGGCTCTTTCATTGGGCGGAGCGGGTGCATATCCGGCCGTTGCGCACGGTCGCTATCCGCAAAGCGGAGAAGTGGATCCTGGAACGTCTGGAGATGAGTGACGGATTGGGCGCCATCTATCCAGCCATGCTCAACGCCATTCTCGCCCTGCGCTGCCTGGGCTACTCGATCGACGATCCGCAAACCATCCGGGCGATGGATGAGTTTGAGAAGCTGGGCATCGAGGACGAGGGCATTCCCGACTATACCGAGCCCACCTTCCGCATGCAGCCCTGTATGTCTCCGGTGTGGGACACCGCGTATGCGGTCTACGCGCTGGGCCAATCGGGCGTTCCACGTAGCGATCGGCGGTTGCTCAAGGCGGCCGACTGGATGCTGTCAAAGGAAGTGCGCCATAAGGGCGACTGGGCAGTGAAGGTAAGGAATGCGCAGCCGGGCGGTTGGTATTTCGAATTCAACAACGAGTTTTATCCCGATACCGACGATTCCGCGCAAGTGCTTCTGGCCTTAAACAAGGTCGATAACCACGCGCGGGAACGGTATCAATACGATGTTTGCCAGCGCGCGATTGCCTGGATCTTTGCCATGCAATGCAAGAACGGCGGCTGGGCCAGTTTCGACAAAGACAACACCAAGATGGTGTTTGAGAACATCCCGTTCGCTGACCATAACGCCATGCTCGATCCGCCGACGGTCGATATCACCGGCCGCATCCTGGAAATGCTGGCCACGTATGGTTACACGCAAAAAGACCGGCGGGTCGAGAAGGCTATTCGCTTCATCTACAACGAGCAGGAGCCGGATGGCAGCTGGTTTGGCCGCTGGGGAGTGAATTATCTCTACGGCACCTTCCTGGTACTCCGCGGCCTGGAAGCCATTGGAGTATGGAACCACGAGCCGCAGATTCAGCAAGCTGCGGAGTGGATACGCATGGTGCAGAATGCCGACGGCGGTTGGGGCGAGAGCTGCGGCAGCTATGACGATCCGACCACTCGCGGTGTTGGGCCCAGTACACCCTCGCAGACGGCGTGGGCCATCCTGGGGTTGCTGTCGGCCGGGGATACGCGTAGCGACTCAGTTGCCAAGGGCGTTCGCTGGTTGATTGAACGCCAACTCCCCGACGGTTCGTGGGATGAAAGCATGGGCGAAGGTGCATCGCGGCAAGCGGTGGTTACTGGCACCGGCTTTCCCCGGGTCTTTTATCTTTCCTACCATCTTTACCGGAATTACTTTCCGCTGCTGGCGCTCACTGACTACCGCCGGGCAATGGAACGAGCTTAGGAAAAGAACTTAAAGGAGATTTGAAACGATGGCAGTGCCGATCTCACAAATGTGGACCGTGGCCAGCTACGTGCTCAAGAAACGGTTGAGCGGGGAAAAGCGCTACCCACTGGTTCTCATGCTGGAGCCACTGTTCCGTTGCAACCTGGCTTGCGCCGGCTGCGGCAAGATTCAGTACCCCACGCACATTCTCAAGAAGGAGCTCTCGCCGGAAGAATGCTTCCGGGCGGTGGAGGAGTGCGGGGCTCCCATGGTGTCCATTCCCGGTGGTGAACCGCTGATGCATCCACAGATCGCCGAAATTGTGGCAGGGCTGGTGGCGCGGAAGAAGTACATCTACCTATGCACCAACGCCTTGCTGCTCAAGGAAAAAATCGGCCTCTTCAAGCCCAGCAAGTATCTGACGTTTTCTGTCCATCTTGACGGCCAGCGGGAGCACCACGACTTCTCGGTTTGCCGCGAAGGCGGCTACGACAAGGCGGTTGAGGGGATAAGCGAAGCCGTGCAGCGCGGATTCCGGGTCACGACCAATGCCACGCTTTTCGATGGCGCCGATCCCAACAGCGTGCGCGCTTTCTTCGATGAAGTGATGGCCATGGGGGTCGAGGGCATTGTGATCTCCCCAGGCTATTCGTATGAGAAGGCGCCGGACCAGAAGCATTTCCTGGGCCGGGCGCGCACCCGCAGACTTTTCCGCGCGATTCTGTCCAACCGGGAGAAGCACTGGAAGTTCAATATGTCTCCGCTGTTTCTGGAGTTCCTCATGGGCAAGCGCAACTACGAATGCACACCCTGGGGCAATCCGGCTTATAACATTTTCGGCTGGCAGAAGCCCTGCTACCTGTTGCAGGATGGCTACGCGTCCACGTTCAAGGAATTGATCGAAGAGACGCAATGGGAAAACTACGGCACCGAGTCGGGCAACCCCAAGTGCGCGAACTGCATGGTCAGTTGCGGGTATGAGCCTTCCTCGGTGAACGAGATGTTTGGGTCTTTCCGGGGATTCATGGCTGCAGTGCGGGCCACCATTTTCGATAAATACGTTGACCAGGGTGCTCGCGACCTGTTGACTTCGCCGCTGCTCAACGGGCATTCGTCGCCGTCGCTGGTGCAGATCTCGAGCGATGCCAAGCGGCAGATGGAAGAGACACGGGTATGACCGGACAAAAGGGCGCAACGACTCCGCAGCTTGATCCCGATTCCCTGGAGCTGGCGCCGGGGACAAAGCACGAGAATTTCGAGGGCTGGACGCCGGTTCTGGGCAGCGACGCGGAGGTTCTGGATGCGTTGGAGAAGGCATTCGATTATCGGGGCGACGTCACCATCCAGTGCAAGGATGGCTCCGTGGTCGAAGGGTATATCTTCGATCGCAGAACGGGCGCCTCGCTTGCCGAGTCATGGGTTCGCCTTTTCCCCAAGGATTCCGCGGAGAAACGTTCGATTGCTTACAGTGAGATCGCGGGGCTGACCTTCAGCGGCAAAGACCGCGCCGCCGGCGCCAGCTGGGAAGCCTGGGTGAAGAAGTGGAACGAAAAGAAAGCGGCCGGCGAAAAGGGTTTTGGTCTGCATCCTGAAGTATTGGAATAGCTGTCGGGCGGTAGAGAGAACAGCAGGTCCCTCCACTTCGCTACCCCGGATTTCCTGTGGACCTTAGTGGCGTTGGCTGAACTCATGCGCCTTTCCTTAAGAGAAAGGCGCACACGCGGCTTTGTCCAGGGCTGCGTGGCAGGGAATCCGGGTACGCTCCGGTCGGGATGACAATTTGTTTGGAAGTCGATGATCCCACACGATATCTCTCCTGCAACAGAATTGTCATCCCGACCGGAGCGCAGCGGAGTGGAGGGACCTGCTGTTTACTGTTCCTTCTCAGAACAGAGGTAGAGGGTCTGAAAGTTTTCATCACAGGAGCTACAGGGTTCGTCGGGAGCCACGTAGCGCAAGAGCTGTCCCGGCGCGGTGCTGACTTACGCATCCTCATCCGCTCCACCAGCAAGCTTGAGAATCTTGCCGGACTACCGGCCGAAACCGTCACTGGCGACTTGTTGCAGGTGGACGCGTTGCGCAGTGCCGTTTCCGGCTGTGATGCAGTCATGCATGTGGCGGCCGATTACCGGCTGTGGGTAACCGATCCGGAAAAGATGCACGCGACCAACGTGGTGGGTACACGTGAACTGCTGCGCATCGCGCGCGAGGAAGGCGTTCGCCGCGTGGTCTACACCTCGAGCGTCGCCACCATAGGCTTTTTCTCCGACGGACGGTTGGCGGATGAAGAGACCCCGGTCTCGCTTGCCAACATGATCGGGCACTACAAGCGGTCAAAATACCTGGCCGAGCAGGAGGCTGTGACCGCGGCGCGCGATGGCCAGCAGGTCATCATTCTCAATCCCACGACTCCTATCGGATCCGGCGACATTAAGCCAACCCCGACTGGCCGC
>DASRRN010000236.1:0-3809 GCA_035695685.1 Acidobacteriaceae bacterium
CGCGGTTGCGTGAGGAGCCGTCGCCTGCCGATATCGTCTACTTTAAGAGATACAGCGTTTCCGAGTTAGACGTAAGTGGGTCGATGAGTTTTTTTCGGCACAGGAGTACCAAGCCGAAGGTTACTCGGGTTTGTTATGCCCCCTGGGGCGGGATGAAACGGGTTGCAAAGCGGCGTTTGTGGGTACCCCGGCGTGATGCCGGCGTTTCCGTGGCCCAAGCCATTGTGGAAGGTGACGGCGGGCGGGTTGGTGGTCCGATCAACTCCCGAAATACGGTTGGCTATGCGGCTTTGCAATTGGAGGCGTCTGCTTTAGGGGTTACTCTGTCTGTCGCGGGTTTTAGGTTTGTCCCGAAAATCCCGGCGCGTGGCTGATGACAGCGGCCGGGCCACAGACGGGATGTTATCGGTGCGGGTACGTAACAGTGGGTGTACGTCCTGTCTGTCACCGGGTTTTTTTGTCACCGGGTTTTTTGTCGTCACCGGGTTTTTTGTCACCGGGTTTTTTGGCAACGACAAATCCCCGTGGCGTCGAGGACAAAACAAATGCATGGAGGCGTGATGAAGTGGATGCGAGATGCTCGAGAGCACCGTCACCGGCGGACGTGCCTTTCCATTCGCGTTAGAGCTGTCCTGGTGGTGGCTGCGCTTCTGCTCTTCGCGCCCACGGGCAAAGCGCAGGTAATGAATGCAGGTTTTGAGGCCGTGAGGCCCGATCAGTCGTGGCAGGTGGATCCAGAAGAAGCAAAGCAGAGGTATACCATCAACACCGACAAAAAAGACTTCAAAGAAGGGCGGCAGTCGGTTTTGGTCTCCGCGGAAGAGCCCGTAACTCTTACGCTGCGTCAGCAATTATTTCTACCGGTGGGAACACTATGGCGACTGACCGGCTGGGTCAAGAGCAATGCGTCGGCTCCGCTTCTCGCCGAAGCTGAAACGGGTGAGAGCGTAGAGGCCGGACCCAGGATCGGGATGGACTCCCCGGGAGGCAGCCAGGGCTCGAGTGAAAAACCGTCCTCCTTGAATCAATGGCAAGAGATGAATCTACTCTTTCGTGTGCCCTCGCCCGGCAGGATGACGATTGCGCTGCGTATCTTCAACCACCAGAGCGGCAAAGTATGGATCGACGACATCCAGCTCCGGCAACAGAAGGAATCGGCAGCGGCGGAGATTGCCACGATCAACGGTGAGCGAATCGGCAAACGCACGATCGATATCAAGCAGGGTGGTCAATTTATCGAGCCGCTGTGCAGCGTGTTGCCCTCTTTGATTGCTCAGCAGGTGGCCTCCACCAGTTTTGAGGAAGAAACATCGTGGACGTATGAGTATAAAAGGGCGATCGATAAACCGTATCGTCCCTGGTATCCGGACGGCAGCGTACATGTAGCAACGTATTCCTACGATACCGCGCATCCATTCAATGGGCTGAGGTCGCAACGAATCGACATGCCGGTTGCCAACACCTGGGCGGGGATCTCCCAGGATGGGTTCTTTTTCGAGGCGGGCCGCACCTATCGTCTGAGGATGCATGTGCGCAGCCAGGGAACGGTCACACTCCGCGCCTCGCTCCACGGAGAAGGCGGCGCAGTTGCAGGCCCCATCTCCCTGGGTAGCGGTTCGAGTGACTGGGCGGCAGTTGACGCGCTGCTCACAGCGAAACGGACGATTCACAACGCTACCCTGACGATTGAATTTAAGGGTCCGGGCACGCTCTGGGTAGACAGGGTCTATCTGATCGACAAGGATGCGGTGCTCGGTATCTGGCGGCCCGACGTCATCCAGGCGATCAAGAAAATGAATGCAGGCATCCTGCGCTTTGGAGGCAGCATCGTCGAAGTCTTCGATTGGGACAAGATGATCGGCAATTGGGACGATCGCGCTCCGATTCCCGATGAGGCGTGGGGTGGAATCGAGGAGAACTTTGTGGGGCCGGAGGAGATCGTTCAGCTCGCACAATACGTGGGCTATGAACCACTCATCTGCCTCCGCTGGACGGGCAAGACGCCACAGGATGCAGCGGATGAAGTGGAGTACTTCAACGGAAGCGCTGATACGAAGTGGGGAAGCGTACGGGCGAAGAACGGACATCCCGAGCCCTATCACGTGAAGTATTGGGAGATAGGCAACGAAGTGGGCGGCGCAAAGTATGACGCATCCCTGGACGCGTTTACAGACGCGATGCGCAAGATTGATCCGACGATCAGGATCTCGACATCGTATCCCAGCGCCAACACTGTCAGGCTGGCTGGGCGTGGCATTGACTACCTGAGCCCTCACCACTACAGCGTGGCCGATCTGCATGGTACCGAAGACGACCTGAAGGGTCTTCGGGATGAAATTGCGCGCGACGGAAATGGCAAAGATATCCGCATCTCGGTCACGGAGTGGAACGCTTCGGGTGGGGAGTGGGGGCTGACGCGCGGAATGCTGGAGACATTAGGGAACGCGCTCATCTGCTCGCGCTATCAGAACATGCTTCATCGCTACAGCGATATCGTCGAGATTGCCAACCTGTCGAACTTCTCGACCAGCTTTGGCGGGGGACAATTGCAGACGGGGCCCGGGTGGATCTACAAAATACCCACCTATTACACCCAGGGGTTCTACCAACGCTCCGCCGGATCGTATCCGTTGAAGGTCACACGGACCAGCCAACTCCCGTTCTACCTGCAGGAGCCGGACCTCGATGCAACGATCACTCCCGATAAAAAAACACTGCGCATCTATGCCGTCAACTCTACGCCGGATCGGCGCAAGGTGAATTTCCGTCTGGGCGGCACGCTTGGTTCTGCGATCGGAGGGCGGGCCTTCGTGGTGGGCGACAGTGCAGTCGCCGCCGATTCAGAAGCGATGAACTCAAGGGACAATCCTGAACGAATCTCAGCCAAAGAGTGGGCTGTGAAGGTGAGCGAAAAAATGTTCGAATATGAGTTTGCGCCGTTCACGATCACACTGGTCGAGATTCAGTTGCACGGCAACTAGCCCCGTAGTCATCGTTCCGCCTGGTCACCTCTTTCGGAATAGTGACCAGACGGAACGTAACCCCACGATATTCTCTCGCGGCACAAGTGGATGTTCCGTCTGGCCGTGAGTCGGTCTATATGCTTCTATGATATAGTTGTGAACAAATGCCGTCTATATTGATCCAGTTGGACGAACCGCTCTTGCGATCGCTGAATAAGGTCGCGCCGGCCGCCAAGCGACAGCGCGCTGAATTCATCCGGCAGGCCGTGCGAGACGCAGTTCGGAAACGCGAGTACCAAGCCATTCGCGAAGCCTATCTGCGGCAGCCCGATTCGGCGGATGATGCTGATGACTGGTCCAACGCAGACGAGTGGAAGCCATGAAGCAGTATGAAATTTGGTGGGCGGACCTGCCGAAACCCGCCGGGCGCCGACCGGTGCTTCTGCTGAGCCGTAATGATGCTTATCCGGTTCTCAATAAGTTTGTTGCGGCTGAAATCACGGCGACCGTTCGAAACATTCCGATCGAAGTTCCTCTCGGCTCGATCGAGGGAATGCCCAAGCCCTGCGTCGTTAACTGCGACAATTTGCGAACGATTTCGAAAGTTCTCCTGGTAAAGAAGATTGCAAGACTCTCGCAAAAGCGGGTCCACGAGGTGAAGCGCGCAGTCGGCTACGCTTTGGCATGGGAGGAACTGATCGCTGCCGGAGAGTAGCAACTGCCGCAGTGCGCAGTCTTAGCGGTTTACGTTTCGTGCGGCTTTTTCCCTGGCGAGTTTTGCCCGCCGAAAGTGTCAGGTCAGCCTGTCCACGAAACCCTTGTCCGGACCGCTCTTATTGATCCGGG
>DASRRN010000237.1:0-4943 GCA_035695685.1 Acidobacteriaceae bacterium
GACTGACCAGGGAGTTTACGGTTTCGGCGGCATGGGCACTGGAGCCGAGCGCAATCCACAGGGCAACGGCCCCAATTGCGAACTTCCAGGGGCAAGATAAGCGTAGGCAAACACTACCTGATACTCGTTCTCGCCCGGATAAGAGCACAGGGCACAGCCAGGTTTGTACTCTAGTACAGGATTCTCCTCCGCCCCTTCCACCCATTGCCTGGATTTGTGCGGTGGCAGGATCACCCACTTCATCTCGTCCTTTCCCTGGCCCGCGGGATAGACAGCTACCCGGCCGTGCGGATTGCCTGCGTCCACCAGGCTTCCACCCGCTCCATTCGATGCCCGCCACAGCCATCGGCCATGCGAACGTGCGTACCAATGAGAGCTGGAAGGAATGGGTTCGGCCAGCTTGATCGCGTGGTTGGTCCTATTCACCAGAGTGAAACGAAAGCCCGAGCCCTGATCCCGAGAACCAACCATTGCCAGGTAGCTTGCCGAGAGCGTCACGCCAGAACAGATGGGGACTGATCGTACGGGCCTGGCGGCAGCACTGCCACCTGACCACGCGAGAATGAAAGAAACGAAGGCCCCGGCAAGAATCAGACCACACCCTTCCCTTCCACGATATGGATGTAGCGATTAGGGGCAATCTTGGTGAGTTTCTCGATTTGCTTGCTGGGAGCAGGCCAGTGGATTTCCAGCTCCTCGATCTCAGTGGCGGTTCCAATCCCAAGCACTTCACGGGGATCGTGTGATGAAAGGTAGCTGCCGCCATTGTTCTTAAGCCGCTCCCGCACTTTGCCGCCGGCTTTCCAGATAATGCGCGCGCCGATCGCATCACGATTGCAGGTGACCCCTTCGAGCTTGATTCCCAGCCAACAGTTGCCTTTGGCCGCATTGTTTTTCAAGAGCACAGGAGGACCGCCATTGACGCCAACAATCACATCTAGAGCGCCGTCATTGTCGTAATCGCCTACCGCTAATCCTCGCCCTGCCCAGTCTTTTTTAAATGCCGGGCCGGCCTCCTCGGTTACATCATGCAGCTTGTGATCCGCGCCCTGGTGAAACAACAGTAGCGGCTCTTTGTAATGCACCTGCATAGAGTAGGAGTCAATCATGTCGTCAGGATGGCCGTTCGCTAAGATCAGGTCGATCAAACCATCGTTGTCGTAGTCGAAGTACTTCAGCCCCCAGCCGCTCATCAACCGGGTACTGCGTGCCACACCTTCCATCTGCGCAGCATCGGAAAATGATTCGTCTTTGTTGTTGAGATAGACGGAGTACATTTCATGGTCCACGTTGGAAACAAACAGATCCTGATAACCGTCTGCGTTCAGGTCCGCTGCATCCACTCCCATACCCGAGCGGGGACGTCCGCTGTCGCTGAAACCTACCCCCGACTGCAGGGCGATCTCATCCCACTTCCACTGGCCATTGGCTCCGGGACCGCGATTCACATATAGAAAATTCTGCACCGTATCATTGGCGACAAAGAGATCCATCCGGCCATCGTTGTTGATGTCGGTGGCCACAACTCCCAGGCCCTTTCCTAAAGCTGACTCAATAGCAGTTCCTTTGGTGACATCAGTAAAGGTACCGTCGCCGTTGTTGTGATAGAGGAAACTATGACTGGGCTTGAACACCCGCGGGACACAGTAGTAATTTCTGCCGATCTTGTTATTGCCGCACTCCAGCTTGAGCACACCGACGGGATCCACAAAGCTGCAGATGAACAGATCAAGCCTGCCGTCATTGTCGTAATCGAACCAGACCGCACTGGTGGTGAATTGAGGGGCGGCGAGCCCCGCGTGTTCGGTCACGTCGGCGAAGGTCCCATCATGCTTGTTTTTGTAGAGCGTGCATCGCCCGTAGGCGGTCACCAGCATGTCGGGCCAGCCGTCGTTGTCATAATCCCCGACAGCGACACCCATCCCGAAATAGGCGCCGGCTACACCTGCCTTCTCGGTGACGTCAGTGAATGTGCCGTCGCGATTGTTCTTGCACAGGGCATTCCGCAGCGGCTTGGGAGGCTTATAAAAGGCGCTGGGGCCGCTGTTCACCAGAAAGATGTCCATCCAGCCATCGTTGTCGTAGTCGAGAAAAGCGCAGCCGGGTCCAAGCGCTTCCGGCAGGAAGCGGTTGGGCGACATGGCGTTCTCATGCACCCAGGTAATGTCCGAGGCTGAGGACGGCACCTCAATGAACAATGGTTTAGAAGTGGCCGCTGTTGTTTGCCCGTAAGCGGGAAGGACCTTTGCCGCACCGGCCAGCATGCCGAATCGCAAAAGCTCCCGCCTGGAATAAGTCATGAACTCCATCCTATCGTTGCCGGCTGTACTCATCCCGGATACGGTTCATTCGGTTTCACAATTCTTATCCGGTGATCGGTGAATTTGTAGTGTGCTCCGGGCAATTCGAGCTTCGGCATATGGCAGGACACACAGTTCGTCTTAGAAACAGGACACGCCTTCGCGCCAGGTTTCGGGGTGAGAGGTTTTCCCGTGGTCGATTTCGCAACCGCGTGGCAGGCCAGGCACTTTGAGTCGAAATTTACGGGTTTAGGACCGAAGTCGTGGTGCGGGTTGTGGCACGCCAGGCAGCTGATGCGCGGGTCGTCGGGGTCAAAGCATTTGCTGCCCGTGAGGCGATAAGGCTGAAAGCGAATATTGGCAATGCTCGGATGTGGCTCCACTGCGATCTCTGCCCACGTACGATGACACTGTCCGCAGAAGTTCGCAGCCTGATCCGCGGACATATGAATCAGCGCCGAGAGTTCTTTGGGCGCAGGCGACGCCGGTTTACCGCTCTCGACCGCTTCCAGGTGGGCCTGCGTCCCCTGGTGGCAATGTTCGCATTGCACCCCCGGAATCAGATGATCGAGCGTGAGTTGTTTTCCATGAACGGCGTTGGTCGCGTGACAACCAAAACAACGCAGTTTTTCGTCAATGCCCAGTAGCCTGCCAGCCGCGTCCTGCAGGTTGGCTGGAGTAGTTCCCACGTATCCCAAGGTGGGCCCCAGGCCGCTCAGCTCCCGGAACCAGCTCACACGGCTCTCAAACAACTGGCCGTCTTTTTCCAGGATGTAAGTTTGGCCGATCGAGAAATCGGCTCCCATCGCCCAGCGGATGGGCATGGTGACGGTATTTGTTCCGTCCGTTACCGAATATTCGCTCTCACTTCCCTTTCGTTCAACGCGGTAGGAGTACTTGCCGACGGTCGTGGTAAGCATAGGATGTTCGGTAAGAATTTTGGACCTCTCCACCGCTTCGAGGGCATGCGCCATGAATGTGTTGGGCTGCGTCAACGCCTCTACGTGACATTTCGCACATGCGGCGGGCGCCGCGGTATCTGTCTGCGCCACCATAGCTACAGGCAAAAGCAAACAGAATAGGAGTCCATACCTTTTCATCGCAAATCGAAAATCACTTGAGCTTGGCGCCCGGCTGCTTAGCCTGCGCTTCGGCCGTCAATTTAAGGACAATTTCCCGTTCCCGCTTGCTGTCTTCTGGACGCTTCAGCCGATAGTAAACCAGCGACAAGGAGACGTGCGCCTCGGTAAATTGTGGAGACTGTTTTACCAGACCCTCGAGAATTTGCCGTGCCTGGTCGAGATGGCCTTGGTCGATTGCAATCAAGGCCAGCTGATAACGGACGCCGGGGTCGCCCGGCCTGGTCTCCTCCGCGCGCTGAAAGTATTTGCCGGCCTTCTCATAATCCTGCTCTTCCCTCGCCGCCACTCCCAGTTGCAGGTTTGCTTCAAAGTTGTAAGGGTCTACCGCCAGCTCAGCCGCGTACTGCTTGGCCGACAGGTCGGAGTCGCCGGTGAACATCAGTGCCTTGCCATACAGTACATGGACTTCGGGAAGATTGGGATTCATCGCGACGGCTTTGGCGAACTCGTCGCGGGCGCCGGCGTAATCCTGGACATTCAGCTTTGCGGTTCCCAACATCAGGTGCGCTTCCGCTGAGTCTCCATTGTGCATAATTTTGTCGATCAGGATCTGCCCTTCATCCACCCGCTTCTCATGGATCAATGCTGTCCCCAGCAGGTAGGCAATCGCCAGGTCGTCCGGATACTTCTGCTCCGCAGGCTCGAGGACGCGAATCACATCCTCGTCGCGACCCATGCGTGAGTAACAGTCTGCCAGCAAGAGCACTGCTTGACGGTTCTCGGGATCTTCGGCATGGACTTTTTCCAATTCGGTTGCCGCAACATCGAGCTTGCCCATCTTGTAATAAACCAGGGCCAGGTTAAGCCTCGCCCCAGCCAATTTGGGAGATTGTTTGAGCGCGGTGTTGTATTCAGGAAGAGCCTCTTCATAGCGGCCCAGCCCAGCCAATGCGGCCCCCAGGTTGGAGTGGATGGGAGCGGCTTCAGGGTGCAACTTCAGGAATTCTCTGTATTCCGCAACGGCGCCCTCAAGATCACCCGCGTGCTGCTTTTGCATGGCATCCTGCACTAGTTGCTGCGGAGTCATCTGTGCCTGCGTGGTGGCGGAGAGGACCAGGGCGAGGGATAAAGCAAAAAGAAGAGAGGGCTTCCGCATACCGGCAACTGTTCTCTGTTACCAGAACAAGTATAACGGTACGCCGAAAGCCCCCAGATTTAATTCCAGACTAGAAGTTGAACTTCGCCCCGAACTCTACAATACGTTGTCCCTGCTTCTGGGTCGTCATGCCGAAGGTTGTATTGTTCTGGGTGATGACTTCCGACACAGGATCCTGGGTGAAATTCAGGTTCAGATTGCTGCCGCCGCTGGGGAACGACCACAGCGGATGATTGAGGAAGTTGTATGCCTGCGCCCGGAGCTGCAGTTTCATTCTTTCCGTAACGGCGAAGTTTTTGAACACCGCCAAGTCTGAATCGAAGAATGCAGGCCCGTACACCGCGGGCATAAGATTCGGGCCATTCTGACCAGGCACGGTTGGCGCCGCGAAACAGTTTCCGTTGA
>DASRRN010000238.1:0-16025 GCA_035695685.1 Acidobacteriaceae bacterium
TGCCCGCGAGGCGATTACACCAGAGGAGCTGGAGCGGGTGGAGGACGCAGTCAACGAAATCATCGCCGAAGATCGCGCGGTCACGATGCGCACCATTCCGCGCAGCGAAGCGGAGATGTTGCTGGCTGCCGGAACCCTCCATAAACTGCCGGATAGGGAAGGAGACATCCGGCTTATCGAAATCGACGAGATCGATCTCAATGCGTGCGGTGGCACCCACGTCGCAGCCACAGGGCAGATCGGGGGTCTGCTCATCCGGGGAACGGAGCGCATGCGGCGGGGGCTTCGGGTGGAGTTTGTTTGTGGCGTTCGTGCGGTGGCGACCGCCCGGCAAGATCTGGCCACGCTCACCCGAACCGCCGCCGCGCTATCGGTGGGTCGCTTTGACGTAGCAGACGCGGTTGACCGGCTGCTGGCTGATGGCAAGGCCGCGCACAAGACGCGCCAAAAGCTCACCGAGGAACTGGCCGGGTATCATGCCGAAACCCTACTGCTGCAGCATCCTTTGCAGGGAGACCGAAGGGTGGTGCGGATAACATTGACCGACCCGGGTGCGGGCTATCTCGACGCGGGCTATCTCAAATTGCTGGCGTCGCGGCTGATTGCGTCCGCTCCGCAAACCTGCGCGTTGCTGGCCAGCACACTGGAGGAACCAGCCCGGGTGGTAGTGGCGGCGAGTGCCGATCTGAAGCTCGATTGCGGGTCTCTGCTCCGCGAGGCGCTGGCGGCCTACGGTTTGCGGGGCGGGGGATCGCCCAGCATGGCGCAGGGTCAAATTCCAAGGGTCCATTTGGACGCACTTTTCAGCGGTCTTGAGCGCCGTTTCCTCAACGTCTGAGGCCCTTCAAGGCAGCGGCGTGCAATGCTCCCAGTGCTTCCGCAACTCGTCGGTTGGCTGCTAAACTGATCCTGGTTGTTCCCGTTTTGTGGGGCTATAGCTCAGCTGGGAGAGCGCCTCGTTCGCAACGAGGAGGTCAGCGGTTCGATCCCGCTTAGCTCCACCATCACACATCCAAAAAAAATCAGCAGGATCCCCAATTGGCGGCGCTGCTCAGAAATTAACCAAGGTGCTGCCCGCGTTCAGGGGCGAGGCGGTCGTGTCCCTATGAGGGGTTCCCATTATCATCGCCGTTGAACCCACACCCAAAACGCCTTAGGTACTAGAGCGTATACGAATAGATTACTTAAGAGCGATTGCGCAGACTGCGAAACGTAGTACCGTTGCAGTCCTACCGTTTTGCGGATCCCTCACCCCCCCTCTAAGGCTCAGCCGCGACTACCTTTCTGAATTGCGCGCAACTGCGCCAAGAGCGAGGTGAGCAGAATTGACAACCCAACCAAGCCGATCAAATCGAATGTCAATGTTCAGGAGTCCATTGAGAACGCGAAGTTTTACTGCAAGCGTTACCCTGACAGTTTTGTCAGTCTGCGCGACTATAGCGGTGACGTTTACAACGAAACCTGCTCGGTCTTTGCAGCTGAACAGCAACTCACAGACTCTTCCTACAAAATCGGCTCAGATTGACCCGCGCAGGATAGGCCTCGTAATCCTGGCGGAAGGTGGGCCCACGGGGCTCTAATTTCTAAGAGGGACGGCGGCGGTTTCAACGCCGCCAAAACCCCGTCTACACATGTTTTGCTGTGGCACGAGACGGCAAATCAATTTTCCACGCCCGGTGCCGCGCCGCATGCGAGTTCATCCCGGCGCATGACGCTGGTTTTCCGTCCAGTCAACTTCGATGTCCGTCGATTGACACTCTGGGGCTGCTGGAGGCAACATTAAACGCGAGATAATTGCCACCCGAAGGAGTCCCCAACATGCCCATCACAGCGACAGAGACGACGGCTGCGATCCACAAACCTGCGCTCAGTTCAGCCGCAAATGCATTCCTGGCCAAGAAACATCAGATGCTCATCGACGGCAAGTGGGTGGACGCCCGCAGCGGGGAGACCTTTTCGGTTGAGGACCCGGCGACGGAGGAAATTATCGCCCACGTCCCCGCCGGGGATAAGGCGGATATCGATCTCGCCGTCGCGGCCGCACGCCGGGCTTTCGAGACTGGGCCGTGGTCCCGCATCTCGCCTGCCGAAAGACAGCGGCTGGTCTGGTCGATGGGCGACCTGCTCGAGCGTCATGCCGATGAACTTGCAGAATTGGAAGCACTGGACAACGGAAAGCCGGTCACCAACGCCCGCCGCGACGATCTCGGCAACTCGATCGAAGTGTTTCGTTATATGGCAGGATGGGCGACACGATTGAATGGCGAGCAGATTCAGGTTTCGACACCGGGCAACTGGCACGTTTATACCGTTCGCGAACCGGTTGGTGTCGTGGGCCAGATTATCCCCTGGAATTTCCCGCTCATGATGGCAGCGTGGAAGCTGGCCCCGGCCCTGGCGGCGGGATGCACGATCGTGCTCAAACCCGCGGAACAGACTCCGCTTTCTGCACTCCGCTTGGGCGAACTCATCACCGAGGCAGGTTTTCCGGACGGGGTAGTGAACATCGTCACCGGTTATGGTGAGACGGCCGGCGCCGCCCTGGCAGAGCATCCAGACGTTGACAAGGTCGCGTTTACCGGCTCGACCGAAGTCGGCAAGCTTATCGTCAAGGCAGCGGCCGGCAATCTAAAGCGCGTTTCGCTCGAATTGGGCGGCAAGTCGCCGGCCATCGTATTCCCTGATGCCGATCTGGAACTCGCCATCGCCGGAACAGCTAGTGCAATCTTCTACAACCAGGGTCAATGCTGCACCGCGGGCTCCCGGCTGTTCGCTCATAAATCGATCTACGACAAGATCGTGGATGGCGTCACCAGGGAGGCAGGCAAGTTGAAGGTGGGACATGGCCTTGACCCGTCCGTTACCCTGGGACCGCTGGTCTCGAAGGAGCAGCACAACCGCGTAACCGGGTTTCTGGAGGCGGGACGGCAAGAGGGCGCTGAGGTGGTCACCGGCGGCAAAGTCAGGGGCAAGCATGGCTATTTCATCGAGCCGACGGTTCTGGCCCAGACAAACCGTTCCATGAAGGTAGTGCGGGAAGAGATATTCGGACCGGTGGTATGCGTCCAGTCTTTCGACGATTCCGACCTGGATGCAGTGGCCAAATTTGCCAATGACACCGAATATGGCCTCTCCTCAAGCGTCTGGACGACGAACTTGAAAGCCGCCCACATGATGGCGAGGAAAATCAGGGCAGGAACGGTCTGCATCAACGCCCATAACTACGGAGACCCAGCGTGGCCGTTCGGCGGTTACAAACAATCTGGCTGGGGCCGCGAAATGGGCAAAGAAGTCATGGACCATTACACAGAAACCAAGGCGGTCGCCGCCAAGCTCTGACGACTCGAAGACCGGTCTAACGTCCGGCGCTGAAGGTATTGCAGGCACTCACCTGGCCGGTCTTAAACCCGCGGTTGAACCATGACACCCGTTGCTGTGAGGATCCGTGGGTAAACGAGTCCGGGGTAACGTATCCCCGCGCCATCTTTTGCATGCGGTCGTCGCCCACGGCCGCCGCAGCCTGCAGGGCGGCCGGCACATCTCCCTGTTCAAGTATTTGCCGTTCACCGGTCGAATGTGCCCACACTCCGGCGAAACAGTCCGCCTGCAACTCCATGGCCACGGATAGCCGGTTCCGTGCCTGGGGGTTTTGCTGCTGCATCCCCCGCACCTTGCGCTCGATGCCCAGCACGTTTTGTACGTGATGCCCAATTTCATGTGCAATGACGTACGCTTGTGCGAACTCCCCTGACGCCCCGAACTGCTTCAACTGGTCCCAGAACCCAAGATCGAGATACACCTTTTGATCTGCGGGGCAATAGAAAGGTCCGGTCGAGGATTGCGCGGTCCCGCAGCCGGACTGAGTGTAATCGCGAAAGAGCACCAGGTGCGCCCGGGGATAGCGGATACCCTCCCTGGCGAGGATTTGCGTCCAGGTGTCCTGAGCATCGCCCAGCACAAAGGAGGCCAGCTGTGCAGAGCGGTCTTCCTGAGGTGATACCGTTCGTGGTCCAGTCTGTTGCTGATGGGCAACCCCACCGCCGGAAAAGTAGGCTCCAATGTAATTGCGCCCGGTGACCAGGCTGATCACGAGCAGGATGATGAACCCTACAATTCCCAGCCCACCGCCCCCGAAGCCGCCGCCCGACTGGCCTCGCCGATCCTCGACGTCGCTGCTAAGACCACCCGGAGTCCAACGCATAAAGTGCTACGAGTGTAGTACGAGTGGTGGAACTGGAGATAAAAAACAGGATGTTCGCAGTCGTGGCGCAAAAAGTCGGTAGCCGTGAGCAAACTCCAAGGGTAGTATGAGCGTCATTCCTTGGTGATGTGGTCTTCCTTTCGGCCCTGCAGCCAAAATCCAAAAAAGGGGATCGAAATATGAAAGCGAGGATTCTGATCGTCGGAGACGACCCGGTTCTCCAGCTCACTCGCGCCGAACTGCTCCGGGATTGGCATATAACGACTGCAAGCTCACGGGACGCAGGAGAAGCCATGCAGTCGCGGAAATATGACCTGCTGATCTTCAGTCAAACCGTACAGGAAACGCAGGCAAAAAATTTGATCGCCCAAGCCTCGGTGTTGCATCCCAATCTCAGGATTTTGGCGATTCGTTCAGGAGAAGATCGAGAGCTCGGATCCCCAACCTACCAGGTGGACCTGAACAACCCGGGCGGGTTGCGGTCTGCGGTAGCAAGAATCCTGGAGTATGAGAGGACACCTTCGACTTGCTGAGGTATCGACCGCATCCTCCGGTTCGGTGGCTACATAAAGGCGAGAGCGATTCCAAGCAGTACCACGAGCAAGTGAAAACCGAAGGTATCCAGGAAACGCTGGGTGTTGCTCTTGCCGGCTGGTGAGCCCGCTTCCATCCCGGGTGGGAATTCAGCGGTCTGCGTCGGGCCGGGTGGATTGACAGGGGCGGGGGAGACCATGCGAACCTCTTTCCGTTCATGAAATTATCGACTCATTCTGCGGAAAATGATCGCCCTTCTCTCTACATCTTTAGTGGGTCATTTAACCGGGGCACAAGCAAAAACGACGTAATTGCGGTTGATGTACAGCCGGTACCGGTTGGGCGCGGAGTCGGCAAGAACCTGCAAGGGCGTCGGACGCTTCAACTCCGTATCGTGAATGCTGCCGGTCGTTAACAGGTCGTGGGCGCCGATGTCCATTACCAGGAACTTGTTCCCCTCAACAAAGCCCACTCCGTATGCTCCAGGCTTTAACGTTTGCCCATTGATATCGAGTGGTACCTCGGTGATGAAATAGCTTTGATATTTCTGTTGCACTGCGGTGGAATAGCCCGAAGTGTCGACCAGGGCGAAAAGCACCAACATGCCGTCGGGCAGCCTGACTCCGGCAGAATTTCGTGCCTGAACGCTGGCCACCTGGCCGCGGAAGAAAACTGTCGCGGGCATGAGCTCAGCCATGTCCGGCGCCTTCAGTATGCCTGTGCTGGAGCTAGCGGCAGCCGCAGTCGTGACGGGGAGAGAAACAAGCAGGACGGCGAACAGCAATAAGGTGAAGCAGGATTTTGCGGGTAGCAAGAGCCCTCCCTATCAGATCGTGTTCAACAGAGATGAATGTACCACCCGTCTTTTTCATTACACGGAAAGCCGCTCATCGGTCCGAAGTTTCCCAAGAATCGCTAACACCCAATTCCGCATCCAGTCAATTTTCCACATTGGAGCTTTCGTGCCCTTACGTAAGTTAAAAAAGAACCCTCAGCCTGAACGGCAAGCAAACGCCGGGGCGTCTCAGGTCCAGACCGAGCTCGACCGGCCGACTGCAAACGAGATTTATGAACAGGTTTCCCGCAACGCGCGTCATGAGCTGGACCGCTCGGCAGTAGGACTTTGCATCTCCGGGCTGGCCGGTGGCATCACCATGGGCCTGACCGCCCTGAGCACATCTATCGTGATCGCTCAGTTGGGGCAAAGTCCAGTTTCCAGATTCATCGCTGACCTCCTGTATCCGATCGGATTTATCGCCGTCATTCTCGGCCGCGCCCAGCTATTCACGGAGAACACGCTGTACCCCGTGGCGCTCATGCTCGCTGAGCGGCGTCATGGCTGGAGAACCCTCCGGTTATGGGCCATCGTTCTTCCCAGCAATGTTCTGGGAGCTTTCTTATTCGCCCTCCTCGCCGTGAAAACCGGTGCGCTGCGGCCCGAATTTGTGGCGGCGATGACGCACATGGGCGTAGAAGCGGCCGGCGTAACCACGAGCCACGTATTTTGGAGTGGTGTCATCGGGGGATGGATTATCGCGCTGGTCGCCTGGTTGGTGAGTGGCAGCCACTCCATTACCGGCTCAGTGATGCTGATCTGGCTGTTGACGTTTGTCGTGGGCCTGGGAGGTTTTGCTCATTGCATTGCGAGCAGCGGCGAGATTCTTGCGGCGATTCTCAATCACCAGCTCGCCATGTACCGTTACTTTGCATGGCTTGCTCCGGCAACCTTGGGCAATATCTGTGGGGGCGTGCTGCTGGTTACGCTGTTGGAATATGGCCAGGTGAAGGGTGGAGCGGAGGGGGCCTACTATCGCTAGGTCCGTGGGCAGTGGGCTGAACTGCATATTCTGCGCGCTGCTCTAACCCTTCTCATCCCAACCGTAGAATGAGTCCTGAGGATGGCAAGAGGAATGATAGATACAACAAAACACACCCACGCTCCAATTGAAAGCTACGCGGTTATTGGTGACTGCGAGACGGCCGCACTAGTCTGCCTGGATGGATCGATCGATTGGCTTTGCTGGCCGGACTTTTCCTCCGACGCGTGTTTTGCTCGCCTGCTGGGAACGGAGGAAAACGGCCGCTGGCTGCTGGCGCCCGCCACCGAGGTGACCAAGACGACGCGCAAATATCGCGATCACACGCTGATTCTGGAAACCACGTTTGAGACTGCTGATTTCTCGGTGATGCTGATCGACTTCATGCCCGTCCGACGCACCAACTCCGACATCGTCCGCATCGTCAAAGGAATTCGCGGAAGCGCACCGATGAAGATGGAAATGTCTTTGCGCTTCAACTACGGCAGCACTGTGCCCTGGGTTACGCGGCGACACGCCGGCATTCGCGCCATTGCCGGGCCTGACCTGGTGATGCTTCACACCAAAGCGCCGCTTACCGGCAAGGGACTCACTACTATAAGCGAATTCACAGTCAACGCAGGTGAGAGCGTCGATTTCGTGATGACCTATGGGCCTTCACACCTGCCCGTGCCCCGCACCATCGATGTGAGCAAGGCGCTCGAGGAAACACAAGACTTCTGGGAAAAGTGGGCGGCTGAAAACTGCTACCAGGAACTGCCCTACCACGAGGCCGTGGAGCGCTCCCTCATCACTCTGAAGGCGCTCACCTATCAACCGACCGGTGGGATCGTCGCCGCCGTGACCACGTCGCTACCGGAACAGTTGGGCGGCTCCAGGAATTGGGATTATCGCTACTGTTGGCTCCGCGATGCGACATTCACTTTGCTCTCGCTCATGTTCGGCGGGTATTACCAGGAAGCAAAAGCCTGGCAGCAATGGTTGTTGCGTGCCATTGCCGGCAGTCCCGATCAGGTTCAGATCATGTACGGCCTTGCTGGCCAGCGCTTTCTGCCCGAACGCGAAATACCCTGGCTTACAGGCTATGAAAACTCCAAGCCCGTGCGCATCGGAAACGCAGCATCCGAACAGCTTCAGCTGGACATTTACGGTGAGGTGCTGGCCGCATTCCATCAGGCTGTGAGCAAGATGGGGAAGGATGGCGAACAGTCGTTTTCCATGCTTCGCGCCATGGTGGCGCATCTCGAAACCATCTGGCAGGAGCCCGATGAAGGTATCTGGGAAACGCGAGGGGGACGACAGCACTTTACCTATTCCAAGATGATGGCTTGGGTTGCGTTCGACCGCGCGATCAAGACGGCTGGCATGTTGCACGCGAACGCCCCGGTGGAACGGTGGCAGAAGGTGCGGGCGAAGATTCACGACGAGATCTGCACCCGCGGCTATAACGAAAAGCTAGGCAGCTTTGTGCAGAGTTACGGCTCAGAACATCTCGATGCATCGTTGTTACTTATGCCGCTGACCGGGTTTCTGCCCCCGGAGGATCCCCGCGTCAAGGGCACGCTCAAAGCCGTCGAGGGCAACCTGATGTCGGGCGGACTGGTCTTACGGTACAACACGGAAAAGGTGTCGGATGGCCTCCCACCCGGCGAAGGCGTGTTTCTCGCCTGCAGTTTCTGGATGGTAAGTGCGCTCAAGCTGCAAGGGCGCGACGACGATGCCAAAAAGCTGTTCGAGCGCGTTCTGTCGTTGGCCAATGACGTTGGTTTGCTCGCCGAGGAATACGACACAAGCGCCAAGCGCCTGGTGGGAAATTTTCCCCAGGCACTATCGCACATCTCGCTGGTGAACGCTGCCGTCAACCTGGCCGGCTTTAGTGCCCCGCCAACGAAGTAGCGACCCCAAATGCATCCCACTGGAAGCACGTATTTCCGCAATGGAGGATTGGGATGCATGTATTTGAGGTCTGGGCTCCTCACGCCGGCACCATGGAAGTGAAAATAGGAAACAAGAAGTTTCCAATGGAAAAAAAGTCGAGGGGTTATTGGTCAGCTGCCGTGATGGAGGCAGGACCAGGCACGGATTACGGGTTTGTGATCGATAGTTTGGAACCGCCACTTCCCGATCCGCGAACGCAGCGGCAACCACACGGAGTTCATGGTGAGTCCAGGGTGGTCGATCATGCCGCGTTCGCCTGGAGTGACAGTGGCTGGCAGTCGCCGCCTCTCTCGAGTGCACTTATTTACGAACTGCATGTCGGGACGTTTACGCCGGAAGGAACGCTGAAAGCGGCAGAGGGCCGCCTCGATTATTTGAAAGATCTGGGAGTGACCCACGTAGAACTGATGCCGCTCGCGAATTTCCCCGGCAGGCGTGGATGGGGCTATGACGGGGTGGATTTGTATGCGATTTTCAATGCCTATGGTGAGCCCGATGATCTTAAGCGCTTCGTGGATGCCTGCCATGGCAAAGGGCTCGCCGTGCTGCTTGATGTGGTCTATAACCACCTCGGCCCCGTGGGAAATTACCTGTCTAAATTTGGGCCGTACTTCACTGCCAGCCACGCCACGCCCTGGGGGGACGCAGTCAATTTCGAAGAGGCGGGCGCCAGCGAAGTGCGCTGTTTCTTAATCGACAATGCTTTGATGTGGCTGCGCGACTACCACCTGGACGGTTTGCGCCTGGACGCAGTGCATGCATTCAATGATCGCTCTGCTATCCACTTTCTGGAACAGATCACACGGGAAGTAAAAAGGCTGGAAGCAGCCATGGGAAAACATTTCGTCCTCATCGCCGAGAGCGATCTGAATGATCCCCGGATTGTCAAAGCCGAAGAGGCGGGAGGATACGGTCTCGACGCCCAGTGGAGCGACGATTTTCACCACGCTTTGTTCGCCGTCATCTCCGGCGAGCGAGCAGGCTACTATGCGGACTTTGGTTCCTTGGCCCAATTAGCCAAGTCAATGCGGCGCGTGTTTGTCTACGACGGCAACTACTCGGAATACCGGCGGCGAAACCACGGCCGCCAGGTCATAGACTTGTCAGGCCATCGCTTCGTGGGCTTCGTGCAAAACCACGATCAGGTTGGCAACCGCGCCCAGGGGGAACGGGTCAGCCATGAAGCTGGTGAGGGCCGCGCCAAGATAGCTGCAGCGCTCGTACTGACCGCGCCATTTGTGCCCATGCTCTTTCAGGGGGAAGAGTTTGGTGCGTCTGCTCCCTTTCTGTACTTCACCGATTACGATGACCCGGAACTTGGCAGGATGATTTCTGAAGGGCGCAAGCGAGAATTCGTGAGCTTCGGCTGGGCTCCGGATCAAATTCCAGATCCACAGGACGAGCAGACATTCCAACAATCCAAGTTGAATTGGGCTGAATTGACGGAACAGCCGCACGCCTCTCTGCTGCAGTGGCACAAAGACCTCATCAAGTTGCGGCACGAGTGGAGCGAACTATCCGATGGAAACCTCAACGCGGTGGAGGTGCGTTTCGATGAACAGGCACAGTGGCTGATGCTGGAACGCGGAAGCCTGCGCATCGCCTGCAACCTGGGGCAAGCAGCCGTGGATATGGAAGCAGGCAACGGAGCGCAACTGCTGCTGGCCTCCGATAGTTCCATAGCCCTAAGCGACGCGCTTATCAGGTTAGGACCCGATAGTGTCGCCGTGCTGTCAGTACCACCTCCGGCATGAGCCTAGATGTTCCGTTGGCGGTTGGAGCCACCGTTCGGCCGTCCCTCCAAAACCAGGGGGTAGCCGATGAGGGATCTGCGCTTCCTTCTACAAGTTCGGGCTAAACTGAATCGATTCCGGTACCGGATGGGCCGGTATTCGCTGCCGCCGGACTTCAGTGCAATAATCTTAGCGGAGTTGAGGAAAGTCGCCTGTGAGCCGATGCATTTTGCTCGTATACCTGGCTGCGAGCGTATCGCTCATGGCGATGGGTCAGAGCGCCGCCTGGCAACCGAATCTTACCCGCCAGCAGACTTACACGGTGCATCGGGCTTCGAGTGCGGATCCGACCGGGGCCAATGCCGACTTTCGGAAGGTCGACCCCGGGGAAACACTGACCGTGCTGGATGCGGACGGGCCCGGCCTGGTCTCGCACCTATGGTTCACCATCGCCAGCTCAGAGCCCTACCATCTGAAACGGATCGTATTGCGCATCTACTGGGACGGCGAAGAAACCCCGAGTGTAGAGGCTCCGATTGGCGATTTCTTTGGCCTTGGCCTCGGCTACTATCACCCCTGGCAGTCCGAAATGCTTTCGGTCGGAAGCGTTAAAGACTTGAACTGCTTCTTCCCCATGCCCTTTCAGCGGCATGCGCGGATTACCGTTACGAACGAGGGCAAGCGGGCCATTAGAGCGCTGTATTACAACGTCGACTACCGTATCAATTCAACAATCTTGGCGCCGGGAACATTGTATTTTCATGCGCAATACCGTCAGGCGCAACCCAACCACGGCTGGACAAATAAATGGACAAAAAACGCGCAACCGCTGGTAAATAAGAAGGCTAACCTTACGGGTCAGGATAACTACGTTTGGCTGGACGCCAAGGGGATCGGCCAGTATGCCGGTGTGACCATGTCCATTTTGCAGAACCAGGATGATTGGTGGGGCGAAGGTGACGACATGTTCTTCATTGACGGTGCGAAGAGGCCGTCGATCGCTGGTACCGGCGCGGAGGATTACTTCCTTGGCGCCTGGGGTTTCAAAGACCATCCTTTCTCCTACCAGTTGTACGGAGCGCCCATCGTAGGGAAAGCCAAGGCGGGGGCACGGTCAAGCGTGTACCGCTTTCATCTTGATTCGCCGATCGTTTTCAAGACGTCGTTCAAGGCGACTATCGAACACGGCAACGCGAACCATCGCTCAGATAACTACTACTCGGTCGCTTATTGGTACCAGACCGAGCCACATGCCCCTTTCCCTCCGTTGCCGCCGGTGGAGGATAGACTGCCCATGCTGGAACATGTGGGCGGACCCGGAAGTACTGTGCCCAGTGGCCCCGCCTCCCGCCGCTAGAGCCCATCGCGCAGCGCTAAAACAATAGTTTCAATCCGAATTGAAACACTCGCGGTGAGTTGGCACACCACTAAGCGCATTCAGTCGCGAGATTACTTGCAGATTTAGAGACTGCGGTACCTTCTGCCTACACTGAACAACAGGATGGTGCCGATCAACGGCATAAACGCGACCATAAGAAAGACGGGCGCGTAGGAATGGTAGTCCACGATAATCCCAGTCAACAAGGGAAAGAGCAATCCACTCAACCCTCCGGCAACGCCGGTGAGGCCGGTGGCGCGTCCGACGGTTTGCTCAGGAAAGAGATCTGTGACCGCCCCAAACATATTTGCGGAAAGAAAGTTATCGGCCATGATTGCGATGCCAATCAGCAGGAATGCGGCGGGCACACTGGCCACATAGGGAACAGCCAGGCTGGCAAAGCACAGCAGGCTGCTGCTGTACATAGTGATGCGTCGAACGTTGAGAGTTCTGACGCCGCGCTTGTGCAGCCAGCCGGCAACCCAACCCCCCGCGACACCCCCCGTATCTCCCAGAAAGAAGGGAAGCCACCCCACGATGCCGATCTGCGTAAGCGTCAAGTGGCGAACCCCGTAGAGATAGCTGGGGATCCAATACCAGTAGAACTGCATCACTGGACCGATGAAGAAGCGGCACAACATCACCGCCCAGGCTGAGGACTGGCTCAGCAGTTGCCTGAGCGAGACGGCATCTGCGGCATGTGGTTGTCTATCCGGGGTGTCGCGATACAGCAGAAACCAGAACGGGACCCACAGCACGCCAAGCAACGCAGGAACGAGAAATGCAGCCCGAAAGCTGTAGCGTTGCGCCAGAAACACGATGAGCGGGGGCGCGAGCGTAGAGCCAATCATGCTTCCGCTGTTGAAGATGCCAATGGCCAGGGTTCGCTCGCCAGGGGCAAATGCGCCGAAGATGGCCTTTAAGCCACCGGAGTAGTTACCGCATTCCCCGGTGCCCATCCAGAAGCGGGTTAAGCCGAGCTGCAGTCCGGACCTGGTCAGTGTTTGCGTGCCGGTCGCGGCGGACCACCAGAGAACCGCTCCGAGCAGGCCAAAGCGCACGCCCCATCGGTCCATGAGCCAACCCATAGGGAACTCGCCCGTCATCATGCCGAATTGAAAGGCGGCGACAATCCTTCCGTACTGCGCATTGGACAAATGCAGCGATGCGCGAATCAGCGGCGCCAGCACCGACACCGTCTGGCGATCAATAAAGTTGATGATGGTGATGAGGAGCAGCAGCCCAAGCACCAGCCAGCGCCGTTTGGAGGCCTGCTCGTTGGCGAACGTTACGGTGCTACTTGATGGGGCGGAATTCATTGCCCACAAAATTCTCTGCCGCCGGGGCGCGGCCATCCTTCGCTTCCGTTGGGGAAAGAGGCAGAAGAGGAAACAGTAGCTCCGCCACACGGTACGCTTCTTCGAGATGAGGGTAGCCGGAAAGGATGAACGTATCAATGCCGAGGTCGGCGTACTCCAGCATACGTTGCGCGACTATCGATGGGTCACCTACCAACGCGGTTCCCGCCCCGCTGCGCACCAGCCCGATACCCGCCCAAAGATTCGGGCTGATTTCGAGGTTGGAAAGATTGCCGCTAACCAGGGATGCCATGCGCTTTTGCCCTTCTGAATCAAACTTTGACAAACCTTGCTGGGCCCGCTCCACGACGTCGCGGTCAATGTGGCGGATGAGCTCATTGGCTGCCTGCCAGGCCTCCTCGTTGGTCTCTCGCACGATTATGTGAAGACGAATGCCAAAGCGCACTTTTCTGCCGGCACTCTCCGCCAGACGACGCATGCGCTCGATCTTCTCCGCGACGAGTGCGGGTGGCTCGCCCCAGGTAAGGTAAACATCCACATGATTGGCGGCAATCTGCATCGCCGCATCCGAAGAGCCCCCAAGATAGAGCGGAGGATGAGGGTGTTGCGTGGCAGGGTAGTAGACGCGCGCGTTTTCAACCCGCAGATGCTTACCCCGAAAAGAGCGTGTCTCTCCTGCCAGGATGCTGCGCCAGATAGTCAGGAATTCGCCGGTCACTTCGTAACGTTCATCGTGGGAAAGAAAAACGCCGTCGGCGGCGGCCTCGTGCGGATCGCCGCCAGTTACTACGTTGATGAGAACCCTACCCTGGGAGAGCCGATCGAAGGTTGCGGTCATGCGTGCTGCGAGTGTCGGCGACATGACGCCGGGTCGCACCGCAACTAAAAACTTGAGCCGTTTCGTGCTCGGCACCAACGTGGATGCGACTACCCACGCGTCTTCGCAGGAGTTTCCCGTGGGCAGCAGCACGGCGCCGTAGCCGAGCTCATCGACAGCTTGCGCTATCTGCCGCAGGTAGGCGTAGTCGGTAAGCCGCGAGCCTTGACTCGCGCCGAGATAGCGGCCGTCTCCGGTAGTGGGAATGAACCAAAACATTTCCATAGCGACTTCTCCTGCCTACACCAGTTGCGCCTGGGAGACCGTTTTGTGCGACCAGTACGACAAAACCACCTTTTGCATGAGCTGCCGTCTTGTCATCCTCGGTCGCGCCTGCTTATACATCGTAGGCTTCTCTTACCAGGAACCTCATCGTTTTTGGGAAAATGGGCAGAGGGGAGAAAAGCCGGTCAACAACAAGCCGGAGAAGCTTGTTCAATGAGGACATGAGCCGGGATGGGATTGGTTCTCACCAGTTAGAACTCTTCGTGACAATAAATCAAGGCCCTGACAGTGTCAATTTACCGAGAGCAGGAAATCCTGGTACACGCAGTGGAACCGGAACATGCATGGGCTGTTACAGATTAGAGAGCCGCCGAAAGCGCAAACGTCAAAAGCAGGGCGATGATCGAGATCAAAGTTTCGCTGATGGACCAGGTCTTCATGGTATCGGCGACGCTCATGTTGAAGTATTCCTTCACCAGCCAAAATCCGCCATCGTTGACATGGGAGAAGATGGCCGATCCCGCGCCCGTGGCGATGGTCAGCAATTCCGGCCGCACGCCTGGGCTGTGTGCGAGGATGGGAGCGAGGATGCCGGCGGCCGTGGCTAAGGAAACGGTGGCGGATCCGGTAGCCAGGCGGATGAGCGCGGCGACCAACCATCCCAGCAGCAGCAGCGATACATGGGCGTGCAGGGCAACCGCGACAATTGCCTGCGAGACGCCGCTATCCTGAAGGATGCGTCCAAACCCTCCGCCTGCTCCAATCACCAGCGTGATGTGAGCCGTGGGCGCCAGGCACTCATTGGAAAATTTGAGAATCATCTCCCGGTTGAAACCGCGCATTTTGCCCAGGGTGATAAAGCTGACCAGGACCGCGACCAGTAAGGCCATGTCGGCACCGCCCAGCAAATGCAGCACGCGGTTGGTGGCCGTGCCGGGCGGTGCCAGCACGCCCGCCCAACTGCCAATCAGCATCAGCGCCACCGGCAGCAAAACGGTGGCCATCGAGATCGCAAAGCCGGGCAAGGCGCGATTCGCATCGTGCTCGGCAAATTGTTCTGCCATAGGGTTGTGTGCGTCGAGCACAATCCTGGGGGCGATGATGCGGGCATAAACTGGGCCTGCAATTATCGCGCTGGGAATGCCAACCAGCAGGCCGTATATGATGGTCCGTCCCACGTCGGCGTGGAAGATCGTAACGGCCAGCATCGCCGCCGGATGCGGCGGCACCAGCGCGTGCACCACGGAAAGCCCGGCCAACATGGGCAGGCCCACCAGGATCAGCGAAGTACGGGTGCGCCGCGCGACGGTAAACGCAATCGGTATGAGCAGAACGAAGCCCACCTCAAAAAAGACCGGCAGGCCCACCACCAGCGCCGCGCACATCATAGACCAGGGCACATGCCGCTCGCCGAAAAGCTGAATCAAGGTCTCCGCAATACGGTCCGAGGCTCCGGATTCCGCCATCATCTTGCCCAGCATGGTGCCCAGACCAACTACGATCGCAATGTGCCCCAGGGTGTTGCCCGTCCCTGTCTCGAAAGAGGAGACGACGGTCCCGAGCGGCATCCCCGTGGCGATTGCGAGTGCCAGCGAAACCACCATCAGCGAGAGAAAAGCGTTCAGCTTGCCCACCGCGATGAGCAGAACCAGCCCGACCACAGCGCTGATGGCGGCGATTAAGAGGAAGACACTGTGACTGTCGAACAAGGGGGTTGGGTTCAAGAGGAACCCAATGTAAGGCGAGGTAGAAAGCGCCCGGCTCTTTGCCCGGTGGCATTGCCATCTTTGTACGACAGCACACCATTGACCCATACGGCGGCGATTCCTTCGGCGGCGCAGATAGGGTTGCTGAAGGTAGCGGTATCGATAATTTTCTCCGGATCGAAGAGTACCAGGTCAGCAGAGGAGCCTTCGCCGATTCGACCGCGTCCGGCCAGTCTGAATCGTTGCGCGGGCAGGCCGGTCATTTTATGCACCGCTTGCGTAAGGGGGAAGATACCT
>DASRRN010000239.1:0-10367 GCA_035695685.1 Acidobacteriaceae bacterium
CGCGTTACTTATAGCTTGAAATCCGATGGCTCCAGTCCCACCTTTCAGCAGCTACCCGAGCCTACCCCGCTGCAGGCCAAAGCCCATGAATTGCTCAATCTGTTGCCAGTGCCTGGAAACTGATTCTTCAACTATCCCTCATCAAATCAGCATCATACTGCCTAAAATGGCTTTGAACTTCGGTCTAAAAGGCTATTTTCCGATCTATTCAGGGCACGTAGCGAACTGCTACCTGACGGCCACCCGGCCCGAGAGCGGAGTATTACCGTTAGCCGGGATGCAGTTGGAAACGCCATAGTCACAGGCGATGGCAATAAAATCGCTCGCGAAAAAGGAGGGAGCAGCAAAAGCATCTTTATGGTCAGCGCGTTCTCTAACCTTCGGGCAATACGTAATCGGTGGAGTCCTGGCCAGCTCTTTTATCCAACAGAAGACGTCTCCTCAGATAATTGGCGTTCTGGGAATATTGGTGCTCCTTGCTTCCTTAATCACGCAACATTACCATCCGGAAGTTGCCGCCAAGATGGCTTCGCAGAAGGCTGAACAGCTTAAAGATCTCCTAAGGCGGAGCGAGGATTGTCTGGTTGCATTTGAAGCAACTATGGATACAGATAGTGATGATCCGACACCTCTTCTCGAATTGCTCCGAACCATCACTTCGGAGCTTTCAAGGGATAGCCACTGATCGATCTCCTACAGCGCCGCCCCCGACGCCACGGCAAAATAATTGAAATCTCAGGACTTTTAGGCTTCGGAAGGGTAGTTGGTGGAAAATTGGCCTATATTGCACGAGATTGCACGCCAAGGACACGCGTAGTAGCACAAGTTATTGAAAATTATGAGGGCATCATTGGGGCGGCTAGTGGGGGTCGAACCCACGACATCCGGAGCCACAGTCCGGCGTTCTGCCACTGAACTATAGCCGCCATATAGACTTAGATTGTAGCATTCGGGTTCCCGCCTAAAGCGGCTTCGGGAACCGCCTTCCCAGCCCTTCCGAAGAACGCCATCGCGCCTATGCCCAGCAACCGACAACCCGAGATCCTGCCTCCCCAAAAGTCTCGTTTTAAGAAAGCGAACGGCCTGTTTGCCGACGAAAATCTGGATCTTTTGTCGCATGTGCTCGATGACTGGTTTCGCGTTCCCGGCACTTCGATTCGCTTCGGGTTGGACGGAATCATCGGCCTGGTTCCCGGTTTGGGAGATATTATCGGTGGTCTTGCCTCTACGGTGATCGTGGTTGCGGCCTGGGTGCGGGGTGTTCCATACGTCACGCTACTCAGAATGGTCGTCAACATCGGGATCGAGGTTCTGCTGGGAACGGTTCCTCTGCTCGGGGATGCTTTTGACATCGCATGGAAAGCGAACCGTCGCAACTACGCGCTGATCGTTCGCCATCTGGAGCAATCGCGGCGACAAACATGGCGAGACTGGGTCTTCCTGACCCTCATTGCCGTGACCCTGGCCGTCATATTTCTGGCCCCGATCTTCCTCATTCTTTGGTTCCTGGACTGGCTCGGCCACCACATTTGACGAGGCATTTGCGAAGCCCGAGGTGTAGCGCAAATTAATCGGGCATCTGCTGGGTGACCAGAAGGTCGGATGCGAACCTCCACAACTTCAGTTACACCATCGTGTTACCCCAGTTTGCAATTCAGCACCATGGGAATGAAGCCGGAACGTGGGCGTATCCCGTACTCTCGATGCAATGAACGTCTTGTAGTCCTGGAGTGCGTATGCCTTGTACAGAGTTGAAAGAACTTGAAGCAAGTTTTACCAAATATTCCGAGCGCCGCCGAAGGTCTATCCCGCAAAACTTTGAGAGGCGTGAGGTGCACGCCGCGTGGTTCCGGGTTGGTCAGGCCAGAGCTGCCTATATCATGCAAGCACATCGGCGTGGCTGCGTCGTATGCCGCTGCGGCAGTTAGCTCCTGCACTTACAAAACTGAGCGCATCTGGATTGCATCCGGATCGGAGCAGGCAATTGCGATGCGATCCGTGGATCGGCTTGTAGCACCTCATTGTGGCAGTCGTCTCTAAGATCACATTGAAGTCGATTCGATCGAGAATGGTCGAGCCTTGGTGCCCATCTGCGGCCATCGTCACGTCCCCCTCGGCGGCTAACTTTCTGAGGTCCAACCCTCCTCGTTCTTTGGTTCGAGGGGGGTGACCCGGCCACCACGCCTCCGGGACGCTGATTGCGATACAATCCGTGAATCGGGGCGTAGCGTAGCCTGGTAGCGCATCTGCTTTGGGAGCAGAGGGTCGGGGGTTCGAATCCCTCCGCCCCGACCAATCAAATCAATTACTTAGCTTATTTAAACTTTTTCGCATGCGGAGAAGACGCAAGCCTCCGGTGGTTAGAAACCAGGCTGTGGGCTCGGTCTGTGTGCAAGGAAGAGCCGTGCGCTCCGAGCATCCGCAAGCGTCCTTTAGGAAAGCGCAAGCTCCTGTTCGACTAGCGTCGCCCAATAAGCGGCCCCTGTCGGGAGCACTGCATCATTGAAGTCGAAGGCCGGGTGATGGAGCATCGGGTTGTCTTCGCCCGAGCGTCGTGATCCTAACAAGATGTAAGCTCCCTGTTTCGCTTCCAGCATGTAAGCAAAATCCTCCGCGCCCATGACCGGCTCCGCCATCTCAACTACATGCGTTGCACCGGCCACACTCGCCGCGGCCTTGCGGGCCAGCGCCATTGCGGTCTCATCGTTAATGGTGGTAGGAGCGACCATGTGCATCGCCACATCGACGGTCGCCTCATACGCCTGCCCGATCGAATCCGCCAGCTGGCGGATTCTACGTTCGATAGTCTCTCCGGTCGCTGCATGGAGCCAACGCGCAGTTCCTTTCAACACTGCTTCACGGGGAATGGCATTTGCCGCCACACCCGCCTGGAAAGAGCCGATTGTCACCACGCCGGAACGAAACGGATCGAGCGTTCGCGAAACGATCGTCTGCAATGCATTTACCAGTGCACTGCCGGCGACGATGGGATCGATGCCAAAGTGAGGCTGCGCGGCGTGCGCTCCGCGGCCAACAATCGTGATCTCAAAGAAATTGGCTGACGCCATGATCGGCCCGTTGCGCCAGTGGAATTCGCCCTGCGGCATCACAGGAAAGTTATGCATGCCGAAAACCAGGCGCATGGGGAACCGGTCGAATAGGCCGCCATCCAACACTTTCTTCGCTCCGCCAATCTCTTCGGCTGGCTGGAATATCAGATAGGCCGTGCCGCGAAACTTCCGGCTCGATGCCAGGTATCGTGCCGCACCCAACAGCATGGTGGTATGTCCGTCGTGTCCACAGGCGTGCATCACCCCCGGATTGGTTGATGCATACGGCAGGCGAGATTGCTCAGCAATGGGCAGGGCATCGATATCCGCACGCAGGCCGATTGCCTGGTCGTCATCACGCCCATGAATGACTGCGACAACTCCGGTTTCGTTGAAGCTGTGCACCGCGTCTACGCCGAAAGACCGCAGCCGCTCTTGGATGAATGTGCTGGTGCGCGTCTCAGCGAACCCAAGTTCGGGATGCGCATGCAAATCCCTGCGCCAGCTGACCATCTCTTCATGATTTCGCTTTATTTCCTCCAGCACCGCCATCGGTAGATCTCCTTTTATCGAGAAAATCGCATTGCACTGCTCAGGCTGGCTGCTGTCCAAAAACGTATCACGTGCATGCAAGGGATTAGTATTCCTACTCTCGTCATGCACGGCGACGACGATCAAATCGTGCCCTATTTGGATGCGGGAGCACTTTCGTCCAAGCTGGTAAAGAATGCACAACTCAAGGACTATCCTGGTTTCCCCCATGGTATGCCGATCATCCATGCGGACACGATCAACCCCGACCTGCTCGCCTTCATCAAATCGTTGCCAGCGCCCGCAGGGGAGAGCGCGTGCTTTTCCCTGCGGGCATGCATCGGCCTCTTGCGGTTGAGCATCCAACCGCCGATGGCTGAAATCAAGCTATTGTTCGTGGACGACGACGACGCATTGCGAGGGGCGCTTGGAGCCGTATTGACCCACCACGGTTTCTTGCTTACCGCGGTAAGCAGCGTTCCTAAAGCTTTGGAACTGATCAGTACGCAGAAATTTGACGTTCTGCTCTCGGATTTGAATGTCGGCGAACCCGGCGATGGATTCACGGTGGTCAGTGCGATGCGCCGTGTACAGCCTGACGCGTGCACATTTATTTTGACGGGCTATCCTGACCTCGAAACGGCCATCCAGGCTATTCGCGGTCAAGTGGATGACTACTTCTCCAAGCCTCTTCGCATTGAACAACTGCTCGGGGCTATCTCCACCCTGCGAAATGGTAAACGCCCCCCAGGCAAATTGGGCCCCCCGCGGAAAGTTTCGCAAATCCTCCGGGAACTTGCCCCGGTCGTATGCGATCGCTGGCTGAAACAGGTGATGCGAGATCCCGACCTGGCGGCAATTCCCCTGACCGAAGCGGAAAGAAGCGATCACGTCCCAGACATGATCGAGGAGCTGATCCGCCGTTTGGAGGGGCCCTTAGAGGAACTGAGCCCAATCGCAACAGAGGCGGCGCGAAAGCACGGCAAAGTGCGCTATCAGCAGGGCTACACCATTCCGCAAATCTTGTTTGAGGCCCGCGTGCTACAGCACGTTCTCAGCTCAACCATTCACGAAAACCTCTTTGGCGTCGATTTGAGCACGCTGATCGACGATATCCTCGATATCGGAGAGAGCCTTCAAGCAGAGGTCGAAATATCAATTCGTGTTTATCAATCGCAAATTCCACGTTCTCTGCAAACATCGTTTTCGTTGTTGTACCGATCACCCTATCTGGGTGTCGCGATTGCCGACGAAAAGCGGATCATCGACGGGAACGATGCATTCCTCAGAATGATCGGGCACACTCGAGAACAGCTGACGGCAAAACCAATCGACTGGCGCGAAATAACTCCCGAAAAATTTCATGCACTCGATGAGAGTGCGATGGAGCAGTTGCGCGAATTTGGTACCTGCGTTCCCTATGAAAAGGAATACCTTCTGCCCGATGGCTCTTCCGTGCCATTTCTCATTGGAGCCGTGCGGCTCGGCGCCGAACCCTTGGAATGGTCCTCCTACGTGGTTGAGATGACGGAGCAGCGAAAATTACAAGCTGCCGAAGAGAAAGTGAGGGCTTGGCAAGCCAGGTATCTCCTGATCAATCAGCTGGCGCATGAGTTGAATAATCCGCTAGCCGCCATGACATTCACCCTCCATCTGTTGAGTACGCACCCAGCTTTATCCAAAGACACTCTACTGCTGGTCCGTGATGCAAACGGAATGCTCGATCGTATCGCGGCTACGGTGAGGAGAGTTCTGGAAGTCCAACAAGTCTGATGGTAGAAAACTCGTCTCCGACTGGAGAAAATCGGAAGTGTTTGCCCCAAAAAGTATCTGTGACAGTGCGTTTACCATTGGCTGCCGAAATGTCCCATTCATTGTAAAAAATAAACTTAAGTAACCGATATTTGTGTGGAAATGCAGTCGGCGGAAGGGTCTGCTGCGCTCGCGGAATCCCGAAAATTGGATGGGTACCTGACTTGTCATTATCCTCAAATTGTCATCCGAATTCGTCGAAGAAATTATGTGCTTCGCAACACAACGTTCGCGTACGGATTGCATCCCACAAAATGGACGGAGTAAGCAACCGCTCCAGCTGGGCGCTCGGGGGGGCGCCCGGCGATTGATGGCCGGCTCTAGTTGCCGGCTTGCTTTGCTTCGGCGGCGAGCATGGCAGCGACCTTGGCGCGGCGAATTCGCTCGCGGAGCTGCTTAGTGACCAAGCGATGGCAACGAAGACAGAGCGTTCGAATGTTATCGAGGTCACATTCGCCGCCGCCTTCCGTGACCGGCAGAATATGATCGGCATCCCATAGACTCTTACGTATCCGGGTCTTGAGGCCCCAGTGACACATCAAGGCTTCGCGGGCAGATCCCCTGGAGCGCTTCAGCTTGCTTTGCTCTCTGATCGTATCCACGCCACAGTGAGCGCACATTCCTCCGTCCCGCTTCAATATGTATTCGCGCAAATACCCAGGCTGCGAGCGCAGCTTCCACTCGTGAACGCAATATTCCGAACAGAAAGTGAAGCGGCGGGCCGGAACTTCCAGCGTGCACCAGCGGCACAGACCGCGTCCATTCTGTCCCCGCGGCATGCTCTTGCGGTCGACCCATCCTCCAGTCATGATGCGAGAGGTGCTCATACACCTGTTGTAAATTCGCGTGCACCGCAAGCGTAAGTACGGCAGCCCTATAATTCTTCACAGGGTGTCGGAGAAATAACATGCACGCTGCCATGGTGGAGGATTTCGCCTTTCCACCTCGTTATCGGGAAACTGCTCCTCCGTCGGCCACTCAAGGGGAAGCCGTGCTGAAAGTTCGTGCGGCTGCGCTGAGCAATCTGGTACGGAGTCAGGCCAACGGATCGCACTACAGCAGCGCCACCACACTTCCATTCACTCCCGGGAACGATGGTGTTGGCGTCGACGCCGACGGTTCGCGAGTCTACTTCTTCTCGCGTCCACCCTTCGGCTCCATGGCTGAGTACACCGTAGTTTCGCGGTCCATGACCATCCCGTTGGGCGCAGAAATCGACGACGCGGTTGCGGCGGCGCTGGGAAATCCTGGGCTTGCGAGCTGGGGTGCGCTCCTGGGCAGGGCGCAGCTCGAGCCTGGTGAGGGAGTCATGATCAATGGGGCTACCGGGATCGCAGGCAAGCAGGCTATTCAGGTGGCCAAATATCTCGGCGCATCGAAAATCATCGCTACTGGCCGCGATGAAGAAGTGCTTGCGCAATTGGGCGTGCTCGGAGCAACCGAGACCATTTCTCTGCGCCAGCCGGAAGACAATCTGCTGCGGTGTTTCAAGTCCGCCTTGTCCGGCGTGCAGATTGTTCTGGACTATTTGTGGGGCCCATCCGCGGAACTGATCTTAAAGGCAGCGGCCGGCCATGGCTCGCCGCAAGGCGAACCGCGCATCCGTTTCGTGCAGATTGGGTCGATCAGCGGGAACACGATCACCCTGCCTGCCCAACTGCTCCGCAGCTCGGGCGTCGAGCTTCTGGGCAGCGGTCTGGGCAGTCTTTCTTCACGGCAAATCCTGCAATCGCTAACCAGGATGTTCGCGGCCGTGACCGAAACGCATTTTGCGATTGATATCGACAAGGTGCCCTTGGCCAGGGTCGAAGAAGCCTGGACAAGGAAAGAAGACGGCCGCAGGATCGTGTTCATTCCGTAGAGCTGTCTTCCCGGCCGCAGGCACAGCGTGAGCCGATCCTCTGGCAGGCTGCGGAAAAACTCATCTATTTGAAGGGGACGGCCTAAAGGCCGTCCCCTTCGCAGGTGTTTTTCATCGCCTTGGGTGGGCCGCAGGCCCATAAGCGCTAACCTACGGGATGCTCTTCTTCAAAACTCCCACACAATCGTCATCCTGAGCGAAGCGCCTCACAGATTTATCGGGTGAACAGCGTTTTGGGGCGCGGAGTCGAAGGACCCCGACGACGCTTATCTTGTCGATGCTGTTCGCACCTTTTCGACCACCCAGACCCGAGAATACGATTCTCCTCTTCGGCTCCTTATGCTCCTTAACGCGAAAATACAGGTTGTTGGTGACGCCAAGCTAAAGCGTGCCTGTATGGCTGCTCAGGATGTAGATGTGGCCGCCGTACATAGCAAGACGCTACCTTTTTTGCTCTCGGCCCCGGAGAAAAACCGTGGCGGTCCGCCAGGTGCGGGCTTCGGTGTTGGAAAGGGTACGAACGGCATGGGTAGGACAAGTAGCCCTGGGGTCCTTCGACTCCGCGCACTGAGCGCTGTGTCATGCGATGAATCTGTGAGGCGCTTCGCTCAGGATGACGATTTTGTGGGTGTTTTGAAGAAAAAGATCCCGTAGGTTAGCGCTTATGGGCCGCAGGCCCATGACCACTCTGTCGAAAAACATTTCCAGGAGAGGTCCGCGGAACTGCAGATCCCTCCGCTTCGCTGCGCTTCGGTCGGGATGACAAAGGGGTGGGTGGCGCCTTCATTGACAGTAGTTTCTGGCGGAGTGACACAGCAGGTCCCTCCACTTCGCTTCGCTCCGGTCGGGATGACACCTGTTTAGCCGCTGAGGGTACGATTTTTCCCGGCAGGAGAGACTTTTCCCGCAGCCTCTAGGGCGCCGGCTATTCCACTGGATATGGTCCATCGGAAAATACCTGGGCGTGATAGCCCTTCGATCCAACCACGCGCGCGAGAGGACTCCGCAGGTCATCGTCTGCTCGCAGTCGATCGAGGTTGGAGCGGAAATCATATTGCGGCCGCCAACCCAGTTCCTTGCGGGCGCGTTCATTCACATACACCCGATCGATGCTCGGGAACAGCTTCCAGTGCCGTCGATCATATTCGGCCGCGTAATCCGGTACGCATCGTTGCACCACCCGGGGCGCGTTCACGCGCAGTTCCGTGAGATCGTCAGGGCAGAATGGAGTGGTCGCGCTGATGATGTATTTGCGAAAACCGATGGCGGCTGCACGTTCCGCAGCTAGCAGATGTGCGCTCACAACATCTTCGATGTCGACTCTCCGGTACAGGTATTCGTTGGCCTTCGCATTTGCGTCCGAGTATTCCGCCCGCACCTTCCTGTTGTCATCGTCTTCAGGGAAGAAGCGCGATGTTCTCAGCACCATGCATGCCAGGCCCTGATTGCGAACCCACAACTCGCAGAGATCCTCGGCTGCGGCCTTGGTCACGCCATAAATGTTCCTGGGAACAGGCCTCACGTCTTCCGTGATCCACGCTGCAGGAGCCTCTCCAGGCGGCGCCAGTGCATCGCCGAACACGCTGGTTGTACTGGTGTAGACAAAGGATCCGACGTTCGCTGCGGCGGCCTCCTCCAGCAGGTTTAGCGTGCCGGTGATGTTGGTATCGATAAAATCCTGCCGGGAATGGGTAGCAACATGAGGTTTGTGCAACGTTGCTGCATGAAAAACTGCCTCGACACCTCTCATGCAGCGATGCACCCACGAGCGGTCGGTAATTGTGCCGGCATGAGTAGTAAACGGCGATTCAAGAATGTCGAGGCTGATCACCTCGTATTGCAAATCCCGCAGGGTGCGAACCAGGGCCTCGCCCAGATGCCCGGAGCTTCCGGTAACCAATACCTTCATGTTGGTGCCGTTTCGTGTGCTTGATCGGAATAAGGTCGGCCACAAAGCCGCTTCGTTCATGATAAATCGACCGCCCCACATAGAGCCTCTTTTCAGGGTCGAACCTTTAGGAGTAGAATTCGGCGCCTCACCGGGATGCCCGGTTCCAATGAGCCTCTCCGGTCCCTGGAGGTTGTTGATGAAAATGCCGCAAAAGCAGATTCTTCTGGCGACATTAGCCATAACCCTTCCTATGTTCCTGGGAGGATGTGAGCGCCACAGCAAATCCGAGTCATACTTTCTCATCGCCACCAACATCGGTTTGCCTTACTGGCACTCGGCACACGAGGGCTTCGCGAAGGCCGCGGTGGAGTATGGCGTCACGGAAGACATGCGAGGCCCGGATACGTTCAATCCTGCTATCGAGGTGGACGAATTTCGCGCCGCAGTCGCCAGAAAGCCCGCGGGAATACTCGTATCCGTCTCCGATCCCAGGTTGATGGGGCCGGAGATCAACAAGGCGATGGCCGCCGGGATCCCCGTCATCACCATGGACTCCGACGCTCCCGACAGCCATCGCCTTTATTTCATCGGCACCAACAATTTGGAGGCGGGGCGGTTGGGCGGTGACCGCGTGGCTGCCGAATTAAATGGCAAGGGTAACGTGGTTTTCTTCACCATGCCCGGCCAGCCTAACCTCGAAGAGCGGCTCAAGGGATACAAGGATGTCTTTGCGAATTTTCCCGGCATCAAGATTGTGGAGGTCTTCGACATAAAGGGAGAGTCCACCGCGGCCATGGACAAAGCGACGGAGTACTTGGCACGGACGGGCGCGGCAAAAATCAATGCCTACATATCCCTGGAGTCTTCCTCCGGCAAAGATGTTGCCGAAGCCTTCAAACGCGCCAAGCCCGAAGGCGCGATGTTGATGGCCATGGACGTCGACGAGGCGACCCTTGAGCTGGTCAAGGACGGCACTATCCAGGCCACCATTTCGCAGAAACCCTACACCATGGCTCTGCTCGGTCTAAAGGCGCTCGATGACCTCCATCACTATCCGCTCAAGCCCCTGGTTCGAGACTACGGATCGGATGCCTCATCGCCCATCCCGGCCTTCATTGACACCGGAGTGTCCCTTGTGGATAAAAGTAACGTTGATAAGTTCCTTACTCCACCGGCGAGAACTCCGTAAAATCTCGAGCTCCGCATTGCGGCGCTCCCACTG
>DASRRN010000240.1:0-1788 GCA_035695685.1 Acidobacteriaceae bacterium
GGGGCTACACGCTTAAGGTCTTCAGAGTTGTAAGGCGTAACCTCGTTGAGGGCCAGGCGAAGTAGAGCGAGAGAACTGTCTTGGGAATGCAAGCTCGCTTTCGCGGTATATTGCAAAGGCCAGATAACCCTCATAGCTAAATAGTGAGATCAACGAATAACCCGGTTGGGGCAACTGCGGAGCCGGAAACATCTGGGCGTTTTTAACCGAAAGAGCCCGTGCCTCGGCTACGTTGCGCAAGCCGGCAGTTCCTTCTTCTACATTCACAGAGAAGAGCCTCGATGCGTCTATGCGGATCCTGAGTTTGCGGTTGATTGTGGCGTTGATTATCGGCGTCACCCTGGTGTCGCTGGCCTCGTCGTGGTATGAGGTGCAGGCGGAGAAGGACGCTCTCCGCCTCGACCTGGAACGGAAAGTCGAAACCTTTGGCGAGAGCCTGGTGGGCAATGCGGAGTCGTTCCTCCAGGGCGGAGACAAGCCGGGACTCGAACGGATGGTCCAGCGCTTCAATAACCGCGATCATGTGTTGGGAATCGGCGTGTACGACCTGACTCTCTTTCCCTTGGTCGTCAGTCATGATCTGAGGGCTGTCCTGCCAGGTATGCCCCCGGCACTCAGCGCGGCAATGGCGCGCAATCAGCCGGACACGAGCTACGCGCGGTTGCACTTTAAACGGCTTTACATCTTCGCCGCGCCCTTGCATGCGGTCAATAAAAGCGTCGCAGGCGGCATGATCATCGTCTACGATACCGGCTACATCCGCGCCGAGATTTTCCGCGTTTGGAGCCGGGTATTTATCCATATTGCGGGCTTGGTGCTGGTCATTGTTGCCATCACGCTGTTGATTGTGCGCTGGAGCCTCGCCGGGCCGATCGCACGCGCGGCGCAGTGGATGAATGCACTCCGTACCGCGCGCCACTCGGCGCAGGTACCTGCCACGGATCTTGATTTCTTCCAGCCGCTGGCGCGGGAGATGGCGCCGCTTGCAGAAAGCATGCGCCAGGCGCGTGCGGCCGCAGAGATCGAAGCCAGGCTGCGGAATACGAACGAATCTCTCTGGACCGCCCAGCGATTAGCCGACCACGTCCGCACCAGGCTGAATGGCAGCAATCTGTTTGTGGTCTCAAACCGCGAGCCCTACGTTCACAACCGGCAGGGCAACACCATCACGGTTACCGTTCCCGCCAGTGGGCTGGTGACGGCCCTGGAACCGATACTTTATGCCTGCAACGGGACCTGGGTGGCCCAGGGGAGCGGCACGGCGGACAAGCAGACGGTAGATGAGCATGACCGGTTGCAGGTTCCGCCCGACGATCCTCGATATACGCTTCGCCGGGTTTGGCTCACTGCGGATGAAGAAGATGGTTACTACTACGGTTTTGCCAACGAGGGCTTATGGCCGTTGTGCCATATGGCACATACACGCCCCACCTTCCGCGACTCGGACTGGGAATATTACAACAGAGTGAATGCTCGATTCGCCGACGCTCTGGCGGAAGAGATGGCGGGCGAGGCACATCCCGTGATTCTGATTCAGGACTACCATTTCGCGCTCTTGCCACGCATGATGAAAGAGCGGATGCCTCATGCGAGAATCGCGATTTTCTGGCATATTCCCTGGCCTAATCCAGATGCCTTCAGCATCTGCCCGTGGCAGCAGGAACTGCTGGATGGCCTCCTGGGTGCGGACCTGATCGGGTTTCATGTCCAGGCGCATTGCAACAATTTTCTCAGCACCGTCGATCGGGTTCTCGAAGCACGCGTCGATTGGGAACACTTTGCGGTCAA
>DASRRN010000241.1:0-18963 GCA_035695685.1 Acidobacteriaceae bacterium
CTGGAGTTGGCCGAACGGGTTCAATTCAGTTCCGATCTGCCGACGGGCTTGCATTTAGCCGCTGCGATCGAGGAACACCCTGCAAACCAGGTACGAAGCGTCTCGCGGTTGTTCTGTAGCGAGATCGAAGACAAGCCGTGGTATTACGATCAAGCCTTCTGGCGAGGCTATCTGGATGTGCTCGCAGCCAGCAGGTTCAATCGCTTCAACTTTGCGTTTGGCTTAGGTTATGACTTTCCGCGCGGAGTCACCGGGGACTACTTCCACTTCCCTTACCCGTACCTTGTTGAGGTGCCTGGATACGACGTGCGGGTAGTGCGGCTGACCAATGAGGCAGGAGAGCAGAACCTCGCGCCCTTTACTGCGGAAGAACGGGAAAAGAATCTGCAAATGTTGCGTTTTATTGCCGCTGAAACCAGCGCGCGGGGTCTCGAATTTCAGCTCGGGATCTGGACCCATGCCTACGAATGGACAGACAGCCCTCATGCGCATCATCGTATCGAGGGCCTAACACCGGCAACGCATGCTGCCTATTGCCGTGATGCGCTGAGTATGATTCTGAAAGCGTGCCCGCAGATTCAAGGGCTGACGCTTCGCGTACACGGGGAGAGCGGGATTCCCGAGGGCAGCTATCCATTCTGGAAGACACTGTTCGAGGCAATTTCCGGCTGCGGCCGCAAGATCGAAATCGACATGCATGCCAAGGGTGTGAATCAAACCATGATCGACATCGCTACTGCAACGGGCATGCCGGTCAAGCTGGGAGCTAAGTACTCCGCGGAACACCAGAGCCTTGGTTACAACCAGGCAGACATTCGTGAGCTGGAGATACCCCAGCCTGGGCGCATGGAGAGCGGCGTCTTCAGCGTCAGCAATGGAGAACGCCGATTTACCCGATATGGCTATGCTGACTTTCTCCAGCAGGGCCGGCATTATGATTTGCTGTTTCGCTTGTGGCCTGGAACACAGCGGCATTTGCTTTCCGGCGATCCGGAAATGGCTGCGGCTTTCGGACGCACTTCCAGCTTTTGCGGCGCGGTCGGGCTGGAGATCATGGAGCCGCTTACTTTCAAGGGACGTGAGGGGTCCGGCCTGGCGTTGCCGGGTGGCCGGTGTGCTTATGCCGATCTATCGCTCACCCCGAAGGCGGGCGATTGGCAAAAGTTTGAATACTTCTATCGAGTATGGGGACGATGTCTCTATAACCCTGACGCAGATCCGGAAAGCTGGCGCCGGTATCTGAAGAGCAACTTTGGTGCTGGGGCGATCCCTGTCGAAACTGCTTTGGCAAATGCCAGCCGCGTTCTGCCATTGGTGACCTCGGCGCATCTGGCTTCGGCCTCCAACCATGCGTTTTGGCCTGAAATTTACGACAATATGCCTATCGTTCTGGGCGGTGAGGCCTCGCCCTATAGCGACACACCTACTCCCAAGTGTTTCGGAACCGTAAGCCCGCTCGACCCTCAACTTTTTTCCACCATCGTGGAGCACTCCGAAGATTTGCTGGCCGGCCGCTCCAATCCGAAGTATTCACCGATTGAGGTTGCCCAATGGCTGGAGGATTACACGGCCGCTTCGGATCAGTCCCTGACGAGCGCTCGCCTGCAGGCTACGTCTCACACCTCCCCGGAGTTCCGGCGCATGGAGGAGGATGTGTTGATCCAAAACGGCTTGGGTCGCTTCTTCGCGGCCAAGCTGCGGAGTGGGGTGTTGTTTGAAATCTATTCGAAAACCGGGAATGCGCAGGCCGGCAAACTGGCGGTGGCGAAATACCAGGAAGCACGCGCCGCGTGGGCAGGCGTGGCGGACCGTGCGAATAACGTCTACCATCCCGACATTACTTACGGCAACGTTCCGATGAGGCGCGGGAGTTGGGTTACCCGGATCATTGGTATCGATAGGGATCTTGGCTTAATGCGTCATAAGCTGGAGATGGAGGGGCCCGTTCTCACGGCCGTTGGTCCTATGGTAAATATCGAGCGGTCGATTCAGGCCGCGACCGGGAAACCAACTCGCGCATTTGTTGCTTGCACACACAAACCGCCTGGCAGCTTTCATCCCGGGCAACCGCTCTCGTTGTCATTGCTGGCCTCCGGGCATGATGCGCCGGATTCAGTTCATCTGTACTACCGCCATGTGAATCAGGGTGAGAGGTGGCTATCGGAAGAAATGCAGCGTGAGCATGATGGATATAGTGCTGCGATTGCCGCAGATTACACGAACTCAGTCTATCCGTTGCAGTACTACTTCGTGCTGCGGCGCGGAACGGATTCTGCCTGGTTCTTCCCGGCGTTCAACGCAAGCCTTTCGAATCAGCCTTACTATGCGATCGCGAAGAGGAGTTAAACCGGCTCCTAGAACCGTGTGAGTAAACATACTTCAGGGCCTTTAGAGCGTGTGTGAGAACCGGATTTCTAAACTCCAGTCCCGGAGGGACGTCTGAGCTTAGCCCAGGACGTCAGTCCTGGGTAGAAATGAAGCACGACAGTCCCGCAGGGACGGCTGGAAACAAAGCCCAGGATGGAGTCTCGGTATTCTCGTGCATTCTCCCGAGTCCCCAGCAAACTCCGGGGGCGCGCCTTGGGCAACCTTCAGCCGTCCCTGTCGGGACTAGTCCGATCAGGTCGAGTGGACCCAGGACTGACGTCCTGGGCTAAGTTCAGACGTCCCTGCGGGACTGGAGTTTGGGAATTGGGTTTCTCGCACATTCTCTGAAGCCCGTACCCCTTAAAAAGGTGTACCTCAGGACTGAAGGTGGTTGAGACTATCTGCAAATTTAAGGCGTCTGTTGAGGAATATATTGGAGCGTTCAGATATGGCAATACTTAAACCCAGGATAAGCTTTTCATTTTTCCTGTGCCTCGCCATGGGGGCCACGGTCTGCTCGGTAGCGCAACAGACTCCTCCTGCGCCCCGGCCCTGGAACCAGAATCCCAACGGTATGCACGTCTACCTGCAAGCCGGGCTTAAGACCCATCAAGTGGGCCAACATGATTACCCTCAGTTTCTTGCGGATTGGAGCAAGATCCTGACCGCACATGGGGCCATTGTCGACGGTTCTTTGCACCAGCCCAGCGCTGCCGAACTTGAGAATACTGATGTCCTGGTCATCTACAAGGGGGACGACGGTTACATGAGCGATAGCACCCGGCAAGCGCTTGAGGCCTTCGTGAAACGCGGCGGCGGTATCGTCAGCCTCCACGATTCTCTCTGCGGTCCGGATCCGGTATACTTCGCGACCCTGGTGGGAGGGGCGAAAAAGCACGGTGAAGTGAACTACACGCTGGGTGCGGACATTCCCTATACCATCGTGGACAAAGCCAACCCGATCATGCAAGGCATGTCGGACATTACGATTTTCGATGAGGCGTTCTATTCCATGACCTGGGCCAAAGATCCGGCGATTCACGTGCTCGCGACCACGGTGATCCCGGGGACTCCGAGCGCGGGCACGCACAAAGGCGAAGTGGTGCCCCAGATCTGGACCTACGAACACACTCTGCCAGGCGGGCGGCCCGCACGGGCTTTCGTGTGGATGCAGGGGCATACCTATGCCAACTTCGCCAACCCGCAAATCCAAACCATGCTGCTTCGCGGTATTGCATGGGCCGGGAAAAAACCGGTCGATGAACTCGTAAACTACAAGCCTCCGGTTCGAAAGGGGTCGACCCCCTATTAGCATGCGAAGACTGATACGCCCGTTCTGCCTCCTCATCCTTCTTGCAGGTGGGGCATCCCACGCTCAGACTACTCATTGGCCGACGCAGGACGGCAACTACGTTATCAAGAACTTTCACTTCGGCAGCGGTGAATCCATCCCGGAGTTGAAACTGCACTACCTGACGCTGGGCAAGCCTCACCGCGATGCAGCCGGACACACCGATAACGCGATCCTGCTGCTCCACGGCACGGGTGGCGACGCTCATTCCCTGATGAACCCGGTCTTTTCCGATGTTCTTTTCGGTCCTGGTCAGCCGTTCGATATCACCAGGTTCTATATCATTCTTCCCGACGACATCGGCCATGGCGATTCGAGCAAGCCTTCCGATGGCCTGCGCATGCACTTTCCTCAGTACGACTACGACGACATGGTTGCCTCCCAGCACACCATGTTGGTCGATGGCCTCCAGGTTGACCATTTGCGTCTGATTCTTGGGACCTCGATGGGATGTATGCAGTCTTTTGTGTGGGGCGAGACATATCCCAATTTCTCTGATGCGCTCGCGCCCTTCGCATGCCTGCCGGTGGAGATTGCGGGACGCAACCGCATGTGGCGGTACATGGCCATGCAAATGATCCGTAAAGATCCTGCATGGAAGAACGGCGACTACACGACGGAACCAGTTGAGGGTCTTCGGGGAGCGAATGATCTAATCCTCATCGCTGGATCCGCGCCGCTGCTGATGCAGAAACGCTTTCCAACCCGGGTACTTGCAGAGGCCTTTGTCGATCGCACGCTGGACTCCATGATCGCGCATACCGACGCCAACAATTTTCTTTACTACGTCAATGCATCGCGTAATTACAATCCGGAGCCCAAGCTCGACAGCATTACTGCCCCGGTGCTTTGGATCAACTCAGCCGATGACTTCATCAATCCGCCGGAGCTCGGAATCGCGCAGAAACTGGTGACCCGGATGCCCCACGCCAAATTCATCCTTATCCCCATTTCCGATGCTACGCGAGGTCACGGCACGCACACGATGGCCGCCGTGTGGAAGGATTACCTGATTGCGTTCCTTAAGGAAACGGAGAAGAAGTAGGGACTAGTTCAGCGCAAACACATACAGGGTATCGCCGCCGCCGGCGACGAGATATTGTTTTCCATCCAGCATGTACGTCTCGGGTCCATTGCCCAGTGAGTGAAGCATCGGGAAATGCCAAAGTATGTCACCATTGCTGGCCCTGAAGGCGATCAGGTTTCCGAAGTAATCACCGCTAAACAGAAGGTCCCCCGCGGTGGTTAGAATTCCCGGCCCCCCCAGACCGACTCCTCCCGTGCCGCCGGCGGTCGGATACGGATGGCTCCACTTCACGTCTCCGGTCTTGTAATCGATCGCTTCGAGTACATGTTGCGTCCAAAGACCGCGTATCGATCCTCCGTATCCCTCGGGCCGTTCGCTGGTGTCCGTGAGGTACGTAACGCTGTAGCCGCGGAAGGCGTTGACATAAAACAAACCCGTCTGGGGACTATAGCTAGGGGGCATCCAATTCGTTCCCCCGGCCCCATTGATGGTCAGCAGGTTGCCGTCTACCGTAGGTTGGCTTTGCGGATCAGGTATAGGCTGCCCCCTGGCGTCAATACCCTTGGACCAATTCAGTGGAACAAAAGGTTTGGAGAGGATGCTCTTTCCGTTGGTGCGATCCAGCACAAAGAAATAACCGTTGCGTGCGGCCTGCGCCAGCAGCTTGCGCGGCTTGCCTTCGACCTGGGCGTCGAACAGAACCGGCGTCTCTGTGTTGTCCCAGTCATGCGTATCATGGGGCGATCCCTGAAAATACCAAACCAGTTTGCCCGTGTCGGCATTGAGCGCAACAATCGAACAGGTCCAAAGATCGGCTCCCTTTCTGCCTTGCCCTGCCATCACCGGATTCGCATTGCCGGTTCCCCAATACAGCAGGTTCAGTTCCGGATCATAGGTGCCGGGAAGCCATGTCATGCCACCGCCATGGCTCATGGAGGCTTCATTGGGCCAGGTCTCCGATCCGGGTTCTCCTTTTGCCGGTTCACTGTTCCATCGCCACTGCAGTTCTCCAGTAGTGGGATCGCGTGCTTCGAGATAGCCCGGAACATCGATTGCGTCGCCGCCCACACCGACGATTACGTGATTGCCCACCACCATGGGCGCTCCGGTGGTGAAGTATTGCATCTTCTCGTCGGCTACTTTTTTTCTCCAGCGCTCTTTGCCGTTGTTGGCATCCAGAGAGATGAACCAACCATCCGGCGCCAGAAAATACAGCCAGTTGCCGTACATGCCCAGACCCCGATTCCCTACCAGGTGTCCGCCCTTGTCTACCCAGTCGTAGTGCCACAGCTCGAGGCCGGTGCGTGCATCCAACGCATACACGTGATCAGGAACGGTGAAGTAAAGGATTCCGTTGACCATCAACGGCGTGCACTTGATATCGGGCTCGCCCACACCTCGCATGGCGCCGCCAGAGATGCGGACGCGGAACATCCAGGCCAGCGACAACTCATGAACATTGGAAGCCTGAATCTGGGTGAGAGGGCTGAACCGCCGGCCGGAGTAATCTCCGTTGTATGTAGGCCAGGTGTCGGCCGGTTCCTTTTGCAACAGTTTGTGAGGATCGAGCCCCTGCGCGATGGATACACCGGGCAGTAATGCAAGCAGGCAACAAACAAGCAGTTTCACTTCAAGGTCACCAGGTAAGCCGTTAGGTCGTGCATTTGCCGGTTGGTGTACTTATCCAGCATCTGGCGATGGAAGAGCAGCTTGTCGTCGATCTGCACGGTAAGCCCCTTCTGTAATGGGAAGGAATGATAGATGCCCCCCGCGTCATAAAGCGAGATATAGAAATCGTCGAGATGCTTCAACGTTCCCGTGATCCTGGTACCGTCCGGTTGGATCACGGTCACCCGGGTGGACGAGGGCTGCTGCCTCGCCGCGGGGTAGAGGAAGGTCTGTTGCAAATCCGGTGGCTTCATTTTGGATCCGATATGGGCCAGATCACCCGTCACCGAGTGGCAGGTGTTGCATTTACCGGCGCCGTTAAAATACGCCTCTCCTGCCTTGGCATCGCCGGTAACGATGTTCAGAGTTTTGTAGGTTCCGCGATTCGCCGCCAGTTCTACCTGCAGATGGAGAAATTCTGCAATGTCGCGCAGTTGCTCACTGGTTAATGAGGGGAAAGCGGGCATCCCTTTCGCTGGTCTGCCGTCGTGCACCGTCGGCCCGATTAGCTCGCCCTGGTTGTCGTCCAGCACCACTGAAGACCTTAAGAGATCGGGACCACTGCCACCGCGAGCATCCGCTCCATGGCAAAAGCCGCAGGTTGGACCGAAAATCTTAGCGCCCTCCGCGGCCATTTTGGCATCGGGCATTCTGCCCAAGCCCAGAAATTCCCGGGTCCGCATCGCTCTCGCGTCTTCCTGTTCCTGCGAGCTGTCGTTGGCGCTTGTGGCCGGCGCCGCTTGCTGCGTTGCTCGCGAAGCCACAGGTGCAACTGCCGAAAACCACACCAGCGCTACCAAACCGAGCTGTCTTAGGGGAAAACGCTTCATCATTCTTTGATTGCGGACTTCGCGGCTGCCGGAACAGAGTTTATTCACGCGCAACTGATTGTAACGGACCAAGCTGGAGGATCGCTTTAGAATGCACTGGGTGAGGTAAAACCCACGCCCGTGTTCGACTGGCTTGACGATGATGCTGCCGGGGATGGATGCCGAGCGATTTTTTCTGGGTCTCGCCGCGGTGCTGCCATCCACCCACGCTGACCGGACTACCCTCAATGCTTTCGGCGCACCGTGGGGAGTGGAATTCCTCGGTCCACCCCTGGCCCCATGAGCTAACCGGTGGATCCGCCCACCAGGGTACCGATTCCCCATGGTCGTGGATGAGGATGTGTGCTAAATTCCATGGGTACCCCCGACATACCATTTGTGATACGCGCGAGCACGTCGCGCCGTAAGCACCCTAGTGGCTGAACGAAACTGGGCCCGATAGTAACCAGGAGTAGCGATGCGATCTGGACCCAGGCCAAAACTAACCGCCTGTTTGGCAATGTTTCTCTTGACTGCCCTTCTGAGTGGATGCAAAGAGAAACAGGAAGCTTCGAAACCGGAGCCGCCCGAGGTTGAGGTCACGGACGTGACCCAGCGGGATGTTCCCGTCTATCACGAATGGGTGGCGCAGTTAAACGGGCGCACCAACGCGCAGATCACGCCCAGGGTTCAGGGTTACCTGCTGGTGCAGAATTACCGCAATGGCTTCTTTGTAAAAAAGGGGCAGCTGCTTTATGAAATAGATCCCCGCGCTTTTGAGGTAGCGATTTCACAAGCCAAAGCACAGGTGGCCGTGGCGGTGGCAAATTTGTCTAACGCGGAAACCAATGTTGCCCGCGACAAGCCGCTCGCCGCACAAAGCGCGATTCCGCAAAAGCAACTGGATACCGATCTTGCGACCCAGGCCGCGAGCACGGCGCAACTGGATGCAGCCAAGGCACAATTGGCGCAGGCACAGCTCAACCTGACCTGGACCAGAGTCTACTCGCCCATCGAGGGCATCGCGGGCCTCTCCACTTCGCAGATCGGCGACCTGGTTGGCACGACCACGGTCATGACCACGGTGTCGCAGGTGAACCCCATCTGGGCTTATTTCAATATCAGCGAAAGTGACTATTTAAGTGAGGCCCAGAGGTTTTACCTGCTGATTAGTGGGAAGAAAGTGGCGAGTCCGGTGTTGGAGTTTATCCAGGCGAACGGCGACACTTTCCCGCGTAAGGGGCGGATTGTCCTGGTGAATCGAGAAGTCGCGAGCCAGACGGGAACCATTCAGCTGGTTGCTGAATTTCCGAATGCGAATGCGGTGCTTCGCCCTGGCGGATTCGGGCGCGTCCGGTTCCAGACTGGGATGAATGATGGGGCGCTCCTGGTGCCCCAAGCAGCCGTCATCGAGGTTCAATCGATGTATCAGGTTGCGGTGGTCGAACCCGGGAATAAGGCCGCCTTCCGCGTTGTCAAAGTAGGCGATCGCATCGGCACCGACTGGATCATTACCGAAGGACTGAAACCGGGAGACCAGGTGATTGTGCAGGGCTTCATGAAGGTAAGAGAGGGCACCCCGGTCAGACCCAAGCCATTCGTTGCTGCAGCGGTGCGCAACTAATGTCAAAGTTTTTTATCAACCGGCCTATCGTGGCCATTGTTATCTCGATATTGATGGTCATTGCCGGCGTAGTCGCCTTGCTTCGCCTTCCTATTGCACAGTTTCCAAATATCAGCGACCCGCAGATTAATGTCAGCGCAAACTTCACGGGCGCCGACGCCACTACGGTCGCCCAGTCGGTTGCGACCCCCATTGAGCAGCAGATGGCCGGCGTGGACGGGATGAACTACATGTCTTCCCAGAACGCTAGTAACGGCCAGATGACTCTTACCGTGGACTTTGGCATCGACACCGTCGCCAATACAGATCAGATCCTCTCGCAGATGCGGGTTTTGCAAGCAAATTCGCAGCTACCGAGCGCGGTTGTCGACAATGGCGTGACGGTACAGCAATCCACGGCAGCACCATTGATGTTGATCGATCTCTCTTCAGACAACAAAGCTTTCGACAATATATTTCTGGCCAACTATGCATTCATTAATCTCAACGACGAGTTGACCCGGGTGAAGGGCGTAGCGTCGGTCTCGATCTTTGGCGCGGGGCAGTACGCGATGCGTATCTGGGTCAATCCCGACAAACTCGCCAATCTGGGAGTGACCGTCCCGGAAATTATCAACGCCGTGCGCACCCAGAACACGGTTAACCCGGCCGGTCAGATCGGAGGGGAGCCGTCTCCACCAGGTCAGCAATTCACCTATACCGTGCGCGCGCCGGGCCGGCTCCCCTCCGCGGAGGAGTTTGGCCAGATTATCGTTCGGGCGAAAAACGACGGAGGCATTCTTCGTTTGAAAGACGTGGCCCGGGTGGAATTAGGGGCCTCAAACTACAGCGTGATTGGCCGCTACAACGGTAAGCCGGCAGCGCTCTTGGCAATCTACCAGTCCCCGGGGAGCAATGCAGTCACTACGGCGGCCGCGATCCGCAAAGTGATGGAGGAAGCGAAGACCAGGTTTCCCGAGGGTTTGGACTATGTGATTGCGCTCGACACGACGCTCGCGGTCACTTCGGGTATCAAGGATATCGAACACACCATCGTCGAAGCCCTGGTCCTGGTCACCTTCGTGGTGTTCATCTTCCTGCAGGGCTGGAGAGCGACGCTGATTCCTCTCTTAGCCGTCCCGGTCTCTCTCGTCGGAACCTTCATTATCTTTCCCCTGCTCGGATTTTCGATCAACACACTGTCGCTGTTTGGCTTGGTGCTGGCGGTCGGCCTGGTGGTAGACGATGCGATCGTAGTGGTGGAGGCGGTTGAGCACCATATTGAGGGAGGGATGACACCTCACGATGCCGCCCTACGGGCGATGGAGGAAGTCACCGGACCGGTCATCGCCATCGCTCTCATCCTGGCCGCCGTTTTCATCCCGACTGCGTTCATCCCCGGCATCACGGGCCGGTTGTATCAGCAATTTGCTGTCACCATCGCGGTTTCAGTAGCCTTGTCGGCCTTCAACGCGTTGACACTCAGTCCAGCACTCGCGGCCATGCTCCTGCGCCCGAAGAAGGAATCGCGTGGGCCTTTGGCGGCGTTCTTCCGCTGGTTCAATCGGATATTTGGCCGGGCCACGGATGGATACGTAGGTACCTGCCGCCACCTGATCCACAAGTCCGGGCTGGCCTTTGTTTTGCTTCTGCTGCTGGTAGGAGGCGCCATCTTGTTGGGGAAGAACGTCCCCGGCAGCTTTCTCCCCGACGAAGACCAGGGCTTCATGTATGTAGGGCTACAGTTGCCGCCGGCATCATCGCTGCAGCGCACCTCGGCCGCTTCGCGAGAAGTGGAAGATATTCTGATGAAAACGCCGGGGGTGAAGTACGTTAGCTCAGTAGTGGGCTATAGCCTGCTGAGCGGAGTGAGCACGACCTACAGCTCCTTCTTTTTCGTCTCTTTCAAAGACTGGGCAGAGCGGACGGCGCCCGATGAGAGCTACGACGCGATCAAGCAGCATGTCGCCGTTGCCCTCTCTCAGGTCACCTCAGGTATTGCCTTTTCCTTCCCTCCCCCCGCTATTCCCGGAGTTGGGACCTCGGGTGGATTTAGTTTCGTGCTTGAAGATCGATCCGGCGGAACTACCGAATTCCTGGCGGCGCAAGAGCAAGCCTTTATCGCAGCAGCAAACAAGCGGCCGGAGCTGGCGGGCGTGATGACCACCGCCCTGCTGAGCGTTCCTCAGGTCGGAGTGACCGTGGATAACGCAAAGGTGCTCACGCAACAGGTGGGCCTGGGAGACGTGTACCAGACCTTGCAGACTTTTATGGGCGGGGCCCTGGTCAATTACTTCACTCGTTTTGGCCGCCAGTGGCAGGTATACGTGCAGGCAGAAGGAAACTACCGTACATCGCCTAACAACCTGGGCAAGTTTTATGTAACCAACGCCACTGGACAGCTGGTTCCACTGAGCACACTCACAGCGGTCGACCGGCAGGACGGTCCGGAGTTTATAACCCGATACAACCAGTTTCAGGCGGTGCAGATTAATGGAGGCGCCGCTCCCGGATATAGCTCTGGTCAGGCGATCGCGGCGCTTGAGGATGTCTTCAGGCAGACCATGCCGGTGCAGATGGGATACGACTTCACGGGCATGACCTACCAGGAGGTGAAAGCGGCACAAGGAGTAAGCCCGGGGGTGATCTTCGCTCTTTCGTTTGTAATTGTCTTCCTGATCATGGCCGCACAGTACAACAGCTGGACACTCCCTTTCAGTGTTCTTCTGGGGGTGCCGATTGCGATCTTTGGGGCATTTGCCGCGTTGTATTTAAGGCATCTCGACAACGACGTGTATGCGCAGGTTGGGCTGGTGATGCTGATCGGGCTTTCCGCGAAGAATGCGATTTTGATTGTCGAATTCGCCAAAGACGAATACGAGGGCGGCAAATCGTTGCTCGATGCGTCTCTGGCGGGGGCGCGGCTTAGACTGCGGCCGATCCTGATGACCGCCTTCGCGTTTATTCTGGGCTGCGTGCCGCTATGGATTGCTTCTGGAGCAGGCGCCGTCTCCAGGCGCGTACTGGGCACTGCGGTGATCGGCGGCATGCTCGCAGCCTCTCTCATCGCGATCTTCTTTATTCCGGTTTCGTTTGATGTTGTCGAGCGAGCGGGACTTTTTTTCAGCCGCACCGGCCACCAGCCTGATGCCGCGGCAGAGCCAGGGCCGGCAAAATGAGAGCCAGAGCCTTTGCCGCCGCTGCGTTGCTGCTCACTTTGTCTGCTTGCAAAGTGGGTCCCAACTACCAGCGTCCTGTGCTCGATGTGCCCGGCCAGTATCGTGGGCTTGCGCCGGGCATAGGCGGCGGTGGCAACTTCAGTGAGATGAAGTGGCAGGCAGTCTTCCCGGATGAAGTACTGCAAAGCCTGATCAAAGAGGCGCTCACGAACAACTACGACATTCGCATTGCAGCCAGCCGGATTCTGCAGGCTCAGGCATCTCTCGGGGTGACGCGTTCCAATCAACTCCCGGCCTTGAACGGATCATTCGGCGTGCAAAACCAGCGCTCGGCAGCCACACCTGGATCTCCAACGTTCGATACTGCCGCCCTGCAGTTGAACTACATCGTCGACTTCTGGGGACAATACCGCAGAGCGACCGAGGCCGCGCGCGCGAATCTTCTGGCGACCGAGTACGCGCGCCACCTGGTGGAGACTACGCTCGTCGCCTCAGTTGCGTCCGATTATTTTCAATTGCGCCAGTTGGATTCACAGCTCGAGTTTTCCCAGGAAACGGTGACTTCCGATCAGGATAGCTTGCGTATCAACACTATTAACTACAAGGGTGGCGAGTACGCGATTACGGACGTATATCAGGCCAAGCTGCTGGTACAGCAAGCGGAAGCAGAAGTGATCACGCTTGAGCAATCCATCGAGCAGGCGGAAAACCAGCTTAGTATTCTGCTGGGCAGGAATCCGGGATCGATCCCGCGGGGTCTGGCCCTCACCGACGAACCACATCTGGACGAGATACCAGCGGGCCTGCCCTCGGCGATACTGGAGCGGCGTCCGGACGTGCGCCAGGCCGAAGAAAGCCTGGTTGCCGCGAACGCGAATGTTGGGGTCGCCAAGGCAGCCTTTTTCCCCCAGATTCCGTTAACCGCCAGCTTCGGAGCGCAGAGCACGGCGTTGACAAGTTTTCTGCAAGGTCCTGCCACCTTCTGGTCCCTGGGCGGCCAGCTCTCGCAGCCGCTCTATGCGGGAGGCAGAATCACCAGTCAGTATCGCCTGGCTCTGGCCCAACGTGAGCAGGCCGAGCTCACGTATAAGCAAACGGTGCAGCAGGCATTCGCAGATGTTTCCGATAGCCTGGTTGGCTATCGCCAGTCGCGGTTATATCGGGTTAAATTGCAGGAGCAGACAGCAACTTACAAAGAGACTTCTCGGCTGGCAAATGTTCGCTTCACGGGAGGAGCCACCAGCTTCCTCGAAGTCCTGACTACCCAACAGCAATATTTCAGCTCTGAGCTGCAGACCACGCAGGCATGGTTTACCGAGCTTCAGAACTACGTGCAACTCTACCAGGCGCTCGGCGGCGGTTGGTAATGTAAGATGGGTTCACTTATTAATTCCGAAAAGAGGATGGTCATGACCAAGACATTAGCCCTGGTGACTGCATTCGTTTTCTCCACATCGTTGAGCCTTATGGCACAGGTTGTGGTCCATGCGGTGGAGGGGACGGTTAAGAAAATCGACGCCGGGACGAAGACGTTCGTCGTCGACGCCAAGGATGGCTCCGAACACACCTTTCACTATGGCAGCGACGTCGCTATCCATGGAGCCAACGATACGAAAACGGGAGCGGTGGACGCAGCCCACGGAGTGGACGAAGGCAGCAAAGTCGCTGTGCACTACACAGACGTGGGGGGTAAAGAAACGGCGCACGAGGTCGACAAGATCGGTGACGACGGGTTGAAGTCGACGGACGGCACCGTTACCCACATGGACCGGGGAACAAAGACCATTGCCGTGAAGACCGCGGACGGCAGCGAACAGACGTTCCACTTGACCGATCGCGCCGCGAAAGATACCGGCAAAGACGTTGCTCAAGGGGCCGATAAGTCTGCCAAAGTAACCGTTTATTACACAGAAAAGGCCGGCGTCAAGACAGCCCACTTCATTAAGACCGTATTCTGAACCCGACAGGGAGGGTGTTATGCGAATGCTCGTTCTGGCGGTGCTGACAGGGAGCATGGTCTTCGCCCAGGAAACCCGCCGGACAATCATCAACCCTTCGCCTAATCCTGCGGACGACGCCCGCGCGAACAGTGACCACGTTCCCGATGTCTATCCCATCACGGGTCACTTCGATCGCATTGTTGTTCTGCGCTTCAAATACAAGACCGACCTGTTGGCCGGCATGCAAAAAATGGTGAAGCAGGAGAACATTCGCAACGGGGTAATTTTGTCCGCCCTGGGATCGGTTCGCGGTTACCAGGTTCACCAGGTGAGCAATCGAACGCTTCCCTCTCAGGATACGTTCGTGAAGAATCCCACCGAACCCGCTGACCTGGTGAGCATGAACGGATATGTCATCGATGGCAGGGTTCATCCCCACGTGACCCTGGCCACCCCCGACAAGGTGATCGCCGGCCATCTGGAACCCGGCACCGAAGTGTTCACCTTTGCCGTCGTCACCATCGGGGTAATGAACGATGTTGATTTCCGGCGACTCGACGATAAGACTTATCGCTAGTGAAGGGATCTGGTGCTCTCTCGGCCGGCGCCCGCACCTCACGGCGGCACGGCAATCCGTAACCGCTGATTGTTGCTTGACATGCACTTGAGCAACCGATAGAACGGTTTGCGCGTACTGGGGTTCGGTTTGGATGGTTTCGATTTAAACGGGAGAGTGGCCGTCGTCACCGGAGGGGCTAGTGGAATTGGGAAAGCCATATCCACACGCTTAGCCGAGAACCGGGCACAAGTGTGGGTACTGGATATTGACGGCGTGGCTGCCGAGGCGACTTCTGCAGAGATCGCGCATGCGGGTGGTAAGGGCTGGGCACTACCGTGCGATGTAGCCGATCCAGAGAGCGTCAGCCGGGTGTTCGCGTCGATAGCATCCAAGGGTCCGATCGACATCCTCATCAATAGTGCGGGCATCGCCCATATCGGCACGATTACGACCACCAGCATCCAGGACTTTGAGCGCATCTTCAAGGTCAACGTACAGGGCACGTACCTGTGCATGCAGGCTGCTATTTCGAGCATGATCAGGCAGGCGGGCGGTGTAATTATCAATCTGGCATCCATGGCCGCAGTCGCCGGCTTCCCGGACCGCTTTGCTTATTCCATGAGCAAGGGCGCGGTTCGCGCGATGACGCTCTCCGTGGCAAAAGACTTTTTGAGTAAGAACATTCGTTGCAATTGCATCTCCCCGGCGCGAGTCCATACTCCCTTTGTCGACGGTTATCTGAAGCGAAACTATCCCGGTAGGGAGAAGGAGATGCTGGCTGAGCTGGCGAAGACGCAACCCATCGGCAGAATGGCCAGGCCCGACGAGGTGGCGGGACTTGCGGCATATCTATGCTCGGATCTTGCCAGCTTCGTCACCGGAGCCGACATTCCTTTTGACGGAGGAGTTCTCAACCTGCGAGGTTGAATCTGTGACAATGAGTAACCGCAACTTCCTGTGCTTTACCATCTGTAACTGCGAAAGAACACGGTGCCATGGTTGCTGAAAGAACGCTGTCCACTTTACGCGAGGGTTGTCTTGGGTTGTACTGTCGAGAGCAGGTTTTTACCCGCAGGCGTGCCTGCCAAGAGGGACTCACATGGCTGATAGGAAGAGACCGATTGCAACAACAGCAAGAGCTTTGGGATTATTTGGATTTTTCATGCTGGCGGCCGTGATCCTGCCGCGCGCACTGGGCGCATCGGCAAAGAAACCGGCGATTGCCAAGTCTTATTTCGTCTATGTCGGCACTTATACCAGAACAAGCAGCAAGGGCATTTATGGCTATCGTTTTGACCCCAGGACAGGAAAATTTACGTCGACAGGATTAGCTGCTGAGGTAAAGAACCCTGCATTTCTCGCCTCCGATCCCACCCATCGCTTCCTGTACGCTGTTTCGGAAATTGGCAATGACGGTCAGTCGCATGGGGCTGTCAACAGCTTCGCGATCGACCCCAAGAGTGGCTCGCTTAAATTCCTCAATAAAGTGGATTCGGGTGGAGGTGGCGCCTGCCATCTAACGCTTGACCACACGGGCAAGATTCTTTTCGTCGCAAATTACGGAAGCGGCAATGTGGCGTCGTTCGCGATCAACCCGGACGGCAGCATTGGTGAACAGACTGGCTTCGACCAACATTCTGGTTCCGGTCCGAATGCCGAACGCCAGGAAGGGCCCCATGCGCATGCAGTCGTGCTTTCGCCCGACAATCGGTTCCTGTTTGTTCCTGATCTGGGCACAGATCAAATCAGGAGTTATCGGGTAGATGTTGCAAAACGCACCTTCACCCCCAATGATCCAGCGTTCGTTTCGGTTACGGCCGGGTTAGGGCCTCGGCATTTCCTGTTCGGGCGAAGCGGCAAGTTTGCCTATGTGGTTTGCGAAATGAAGTCAAGCGTGGTTGCTTTTTCCTACGACCCGGTGAAGGGTGCATTGACGCCAATACAAACCATTTCCACCTTGCCGCCTGATTACAGAGGCATCGACAACTCGGCGGAGATAGGAATCGATCCATCGGGCCGCTTTCTCTATGCCTCCAATCGTGGGCATGACAGCATCGCAGTATTTGCCATTGACCCGGAAAAGGGAACGCTGACTCGGGTTCAAGTGGCGCCCTCGCTGGGCATGATTCCCCGCAATTTTGCTGTGGATCCGACCGGAAAATACCTGCTGGTGGCGAACCAGATGTCGAACCAGATGGTCGTTTTTGCCATTGATCCAGCCAACGGTACGTTGAAGCCGGCGGGGCAGACGCTGGATTTGAATTCACCGGTCGCTATTTTATTTGTACCCGCTGGATAGGATTGGAGGCTTTCATGAAGTTTCTGGGCACGAAGTTTTCCAGACGAACCCTGGTTCAGAACGCCGGTATCGTAGCCGGAGCGGGATTGCTAGGTCTGGGTACAAGCGAGACCGTGCAATCTCAATTGAGTTCCAGTGGCGCCAAGGGTAAGCCGCGTGCCCTGGCGCTCATCGGCGATCGCTATCACAACCCGGATTACATTCGAGTGAGTCTGAACAAAGTCTTCCAGGAGCTCGACATCCCCATCGACTACACCATTGAATACGACAAGATCTCAGCCGGCTTGCTGAGGAACTATCAATTGCTCCTGATTCTGCGGGACGGCATGATCTGGCCCGGTGGTTACCTGGGACCGGATGCATATACTGCCTATGAGGCGGACCTCGAAACACCGAAGACCTTCCCCGATCCCAAGCCTGTCAACTGGATCAAGGACGAGCAGGGCGCGGCGATCAAAGAATTTGTGACTGCGGGCAATGGCTTTTATGCTCTTCACAACTGCAGCCATATTTCGCTCAGTTCCAAGGACTACCGCGAGGTCATGGGCGGAGCCTACATCAGTCACCCGCCGCTGCGCCCTTTTCAGGTTCATGCTACGGAGAACAAGCACCCGATCACAGAGGGCATGAGCTCGTTCATGGTCAACGATGAGCAACACTACGTCACCTACGACAAGGACCCGAAGTACATCATCATGGAGGCGGAAAATATCGACGGCCTAAAGTTCGAAAATCTGGGCACGAAGTCGGTTTCCGGTTGGGCCTATGATTTCGGCAAGGGACGGGTGGTGTTCACCGCGGTGGGTCATACGATTCACGCCATGTGGAATCCTCAGTACATAGAGATCCAGAAGAGATCCGTACGCTGGCTGCTCAAGGAGCTTTAAAGGTAGCGGCGTTTCTCGCCTGACCGGCCCAAACCGCCAAACTCCCTCTCTGCCGGGTAAGAATTCCATTCCCTCCCGTGGCCTAACCGCGCTAAATTTAAGGTCTTCCCCTTTTCACCCTGGGCCCCGAACCATCTGGAAGAGCTATGCAAGGAACGCGGGTCACCTTTATTTACCTGGCCGTGGTCTTCGGACTGCTCGTCATTCCACGTGCGTTGCAGCGCTTCCGGCTTCCGGCTCCGCTCACTTGTTTCGCTTTTGGCATTATCGTTGCAGGCTTTTTTAAGCCGCTCATTAACGACAGCGTCATCTCCTATCTCTCGACCCTTGGCATCGCGGCGCTTTTTCTTTTCGCCGGCCTGGAGGTCGATCTCGCCGAATTTCGCCGGCAGCTTCCGTCGCTGGCCGGCAACTTCGCGGTGCGCGGCCTGGTGCTCGTGGCTTGCGCTCGCATTGCGGCCGTATATCTCCACCTTGGTTGGCAGGTCGACTGTCTGATCGCGCTTGCGCTTCTCACCCCATCGACGGGTTTTATTCTGGACATGCTGCCCTACTCCGGCCTTGACCAGACGGAACAGTCCGAAGTGGCTCTCCACGCAGTCGCGGGTGAAGTTACGGCCGTCTTTCTATTCCTGGTGATCTCGCAGGCCGGGTCGATCAAGACTCTGCTCATCTCCGGTGGTGCGATCACTCTATTGATCGCGTTTATGCCGCTGCTCTTTCTGGCTCTTGGAAAGTGGGTCGTGCCTTACGCTCCCGGCTCGGAGTTCTCCCTGTTGCTGATGGTTGGTCTCATCTGCGCGATCATCACCCAGCAATTAGGTGTGTATTACCTGGTTGGCGCATTTGTCGCCGGACTTGTCGCCCGGTCGCTCAACAAACGGATTGCGACTCTGGCTTCCGCCGAGAATCTGGATGCGATTCGATTGTTCGCATCTTTCTTCATCCCCTTTTATTTCTTCCACAATGGTCTCGGCGTGCCGAGTGCGGCGCTGGTTAGGGCGTCTTTGCTGTACGGGTTGGTGCTTTCCGCGTTGCTCATACCCGTTCGCGTGGCCGTGGTTTGGTTGCAATCGCGATTCATGCAGCATCGCGGGCACCGGGGCAGCGTTCGCGTGGCGATCGCCCTTACCCCAACGCTGATCTTCACCCTGGTCATCGCCGAAATATTGCGCGAGAACTTTGCCGTCAGCCCTCCGCTCTATGGCGGACTTTTGGTTTACGCAACCATTGCCAGCATCCTGCCATCGTTAACCCTGCCAGCCTTTACCGAG